>JAPUEV010000213.1 GCA_027492415.1 Ignavibacteria bacterium | reverse complement strand
TTGGCGAAGGCTGCGCCGGAAAAGAAGATAAGCTTTCAATTTGCGTAAAGGATTCAAGCGGACCATACGACTTTACAGTAACAAATAAGCTGCGTGAGCTTGCAATTACACATAAAATTGATTTTGTAACGGATATTTATCCCTATTACGGCTCAGATGGTTCAGCCGCACTTGCCGCAGGTTATGACGTGAGGGTCGGACTCATCGGACCCGGTGTATCGGCATCACACGGGGTAGAGCGTACTCATGAAAATGCGCTTAAAGAAACTTACAAATTGACGAAGTTATATATTGAGCACTTTTAAACATAAACAGAAGGATTATTAAGGCAGGTCACCGACCTGCCTTTTTTGTTTATACTATTATAGTTAAAATTGTTCTCTAAAATACAAAATTTGGATCTCTTCGGTAACGAAAATACTAAAAATGACAAAGTAAAAGATGCAGGCAAGTTTCGCCCGCTGGCAGAACGCATGCGTCCCAAAACACTGGATGATTTTGCCGGGCAAAAGCATTTAATTGGTGAAGGCAAGCCTGTAAGAAAAATGATAGAAAATAATAATGTATTTTCTATGGTTTTCTGGGGACCACCGGGCGTTGGTAAAACAACTTTGGCTCTTATCATTGCAAACAGTGTGAATTCAGAATTCATTCAGCTCTCAGCGGTTTCCTCAGGTGTGAAAGATGTACGGCAGGCAATTGAAAAGGCTGAGCTGAACCAGAAGCATTTATCCAAAAGAACAATTCTATTTATAGATGAAATTCATCGTTTCAATAAAGCGCAGCAGGATTCACTGCTTCACTCAGTTGAAAGCGGCGTGATAACTCTAATTGGCGCAACTACTGAAAATCCCTCGTTCGAAGTAATTTCACCACTGCTATCAAGATGCAGGGTTTATATACTGGAAGATCTTTCAGAAGATGAGCTGTTAATGCTTGCTGATAATGCACTAAAAAATGATCCGGAATTAAAAGAGCTTAAAATTGATATACAGGATAAAGATCTGCTGCTTAGATTTTCCGGCGGTGATGCCAGAAGGCTATTAAACGGGCTGGATCTCGCGGTAAGGTCAACTAAACCGGACGCCAGCGGAATTATCAATATTACCAATGATGTTTTAAAGGAAGCGTTCCAGAAAAACTACATAAGGTATGATAAAGATGCCGAAGAGCATTACAATATTATATCAGCTTTCATAAAATGTATAAGGGGCAGTGACCCGGACGCAGCAGTCTACTGGCTTGCAAGGATGCTGAAAGGCGGCGAAGAGCCAAAGTTCATAGCCAGGAGGATGGTTGTGCTGGCTTCAGAAGATATCGGCAATGCTGATCCTTACGCTTTAACAATGGCTACATCAGCATTTACAGCTATTGATTATATCGGAATGCCGGAGGCGCAGCTTGTGCTTGCCCAGGCTGCAACATACCTTGCCAGCGCGCCAAAGAGCAATGCTTCATACCTTGCTATCCGCGCCGCACAGGGAGATGTTGACCAGACCGGTGAACTTGCTGTTCCATTACATCTGCGAAATGAGCCGACCAAGCTGATGAAAACCCTTGATTACGGCAAAGAGTATAAATATTCCCATGATTTTGACGGGCATTTTACCGAACAGCAATACCTGCCGGAAGAATTGAAAGATAAGGTCTATTATAAACCAACAGGAATTGGTGAAGAAGCAAAAATACTTGAGCGTTTAAAAAACTGGTGGAAAAATAAAAAAAGGTAGTACTCTATATATATGATAACACTTGAAACCAAGAAAAATAAAACTGAATACGCTATAGGAATTGATCTTGGCGGTACATTTATTAAGTCAGCTATTATTGATTCAAAAGGAAAAATAATCAAGCACTTTAAAACCGAGACATATTCTGAAATTTCTCCAAAAAAAGTATTAAGCCAAATCGAAAAGTGCATAGATACCCTTAAGCAGGATTTTAAAAAAGAAATAATCGGTATCGGTATAGGCGCGCCGGGAATAGTCACGAACGGAGTTATGAAATATCCGCCTAACTTTAAGGGATGGAAGGAAGTAAATCTTAAGAAACACTTTGAGAAGAAATATAAGACCGAAACTATAGCAGATAATGATGCAAACTGTGCCGGACTGGCTGAGCTGAAATTCGGGCATGGTTCAAAATATAAGAATTTCATTTTCTTAACGCTTGGCACGGGTATAGGCGGGGCTATTGTTATCGACGGGAGATTGTACAGGGGAGAGCAGAACGGGGCAGGTGAGTTTGGAATGATGACGATAAATTATAACGGTCCAATTTGCCTTGGGGGCAACCGGGGATCTATTGAAGCGCACATCGGCAGGAATTATTTCCTTGAGCAGAACAGGAAAGAAATTAAAAAGCTTGGCAAAAATATAGATTTTGAAGATATCAGTAAAATGGCATTAAAGGGTAACAAAACTGCAAAAAAACTGTTAAATTTGTACGGATTTTATTTGGGCGTGGCTATTACCAATTATTTTAACCTTATGGATGTACGCACTGCTGTTTTAGGCGGTGGAATATCAAATGCATATAAGTGCTTTATTGGTGAGCTGAATAAGACAATTAAAACAAGAAGCCTTAAAACTATAAGGAATAAGTTCAGGATACTTCGCTCTTCTATTAATAATGACGCAGGAGTTTTAGGCGCAGCTGCGCTGATATTTGAGTAAGCCGTATTAAGAGATAATTTAACACACCCCTTCCGCTTCGCTCCCTCCCCTCTCAAGAGGGGAATTAAATCAAATTAATTTGTAAACTTATAAAAATTATTATGGGATTAAAAAATATACTTTATAAAGTTGAAGGCGGTGTTGCAGAAATTGTACTCAACCGTCCCGAAAAAATGAACTCTCTTGATGAGGAGCTTATCCATGATCTTGCTGACATGATGAGGGATTTTTCGGTAAATGAGGAAGTTCGCGTTGTTGTAATAACCGGCTCTGCTGATAATTTCTGTTCAGGGCTTTACCTGGATTACCTGCAGAAGATATCGGAATATGATATTTTGCAGAACAAAGAGGACTCACGTAAGTTCAAAAATATGCTGATGAGCATATATAACTGTTCGAAGCCGGTTATTGCGAAGGTAAAAGGCTACTGTCTTGCCGGCGGCTGCGGAATTGCTTCGGCATGTGATATTATAGTAGCTGATGAATCGGCAAAATTCGGTTATACCGAAGTTAAAATAGGATTTATTCCGGCAATTGTAATGATGTTCCTGCTTAAGCGGGTAAGTGAAACGCATGCAAAAGATCTGCTGCTTACTGCACGAATGATTGGTTCAGATGATGCTTTCAGAATGGGGTTTATCAATCAATTTGTTCATTCATCTGAGCTTGACGGGAAAGTGAATGAAATTTGCGAAATGCTGAAGAAGAATTCCGAAACTTCACTTAAGCTGACAAAGGAAATGTTCGGCAATATTTCAGGGATGGATTTTGATAAAGCGCTGGAGTACGCATGTGACCTTAATGCTGTAACCCGTATGACACCTGACTGCAAAAACGGTGTAGCAAAATTTTTAAGCAAACAAAAATAGAATTATAATGCTGCATAAGAGTACAATTGATTTCTTAAAGAAATTAAAAAAGAACAATAACCGCGAGTGGTTCAACACTAATAAAAAGCTGTACGAAGATGCTAAATATGACTTTGAGATATTCATATTTGAGATGATACAGAAGATCGCGGAATTCGATGAATCAGTATCCGGACTTGAACCCAAAGACTGTATGTTCAGGATATACAAAGATGTGAGATTTTCTAAGGATAAATCACCCTATAAAACCAATCTCGGCGCATCTATAAATAAAGGCGGCAGGAAAATGCCTTATGCCGGATATTATGTTCATATCAGTCCCGGGGAGTGTTTCCTCGCAAGCGGTCTTTACATGCCGATGCCGGATAAATTGCTTTTAGTAAGGAATAAGATAGCAGCGCGCTCAAAGGAATTTTTAAAGATAGTTGAGAGCAAAGATTTTAAGAAGTATTTTGGTAAATTGTGGGAAGGGGATTCACTTAAAACCGCTCCTAAAGGATTTGAAAAGGATCACCCCATGGTTCATTACCTGAAGATGAAAAGCTTTATAGGTGATCATATTGTAACTGCAGATAAAGCCTTAACGAAAAATTATACAGATTACGCCGCGAAAGTTTTAAAAGTAATAAAGCCGCTGAATGATTTTTTAAATGAGGCAATAGGTGCTTGAGTAGAGAATACACTCATCCGATGACTTTAAGTCATCGGATGAGTGTAAAATATTTACATTTCTATCTTAATAATTACCTGCTGTATAACTGTGCCTTTATCATCAAAATCTTTTAGTGATGTATAAGCTTTACCGTTCAGGTTATTCTTAATGTATCCTGTAACCAGTATATCGGTAATTTTGCCTGTGATCGACATTTCCTTATCAGGAGAAGTGCTCATCAGCAAGCCATCGCCTTTTTGTGTTGCAATGACAAAAACGCCAAAGTAACCTGTCTTGTTATCAGAAGTAAAAACTTCTTTTGATTTCAGATTAGTTACATCTTCCTTTCGGTCATATGTAATGGAATCAGTTGTAGTGATCTTAACTGATACTGATGTGCCTATCAGTCCGTTCAGCTTTTTGTAAGCAAGATTTTCTTTCTTTGCCGGTAATTCATCGGAATCATAGATCTTGTACATTTCTTCGCATAGCTTATCCAGATCAAAGCTGCCTGAAAATGACCTTCCACTGAACAGGAACACCAAACAAAGTACTATTATAGAGTATTTCATATTTTTGTAATATTTGATTATTTAAAATTATGCTATTTAGTTAAAGTTTGAAACAGAAAAAGCGGGTATTATCAGCATTTATAATATAAATGGGGGTAATAATGCCCCTAAAAACTTAACGGGCAAATCTCTATATTTGCAGATTATGGGAAAAGTAAATTTTTCAAAGAGATTAAAGAAAAAGATCGGAATTGTCGGTTTTCCTATGGATTTAGGTGCCGATAGACGCGGTGTGGATATGGGTCCTTCAGCCCTGAGATATGCCCATGTTCAGGAAAAACTTGAACATATGGGGTATGTTGTCAAGGATTTCGGTGATCTTCATATAGAAGGCTCTGAAACCCAGAGAATAAGGAACCCGAAGCTTAAGTACCTGCCTGAAATTGTCCGCGCATCTAAAACACTGGCAAAGAAAGTGGAATCACTGCTTAATAAGAATTTTTTCCCGTTGATACTGGGCGGTGACCATGCATCTGCAATAGGAAGCATTGCGGGGATAGCAAGCTACTGCAAAAAGAACAATAAAACGCTTGGTGTTATATGGATAGATGCACATGCAGATATGAATACACCTGATACAACCCCCTCAGGTAATATACACGGAATGCCGCTTGCTGTATCACTTGGCATTGGCGAAAAAAGGCTGACAAGGATCGGCGGATTTTCACCAAAGGTACATCCTGAAAATACTGCGCTTATTGGTATAAGGGATGTTGACGCAGAGGAAGCTGTAACAGTAAAACAGTTCCGTGACAGAGGCATGCAGGTCTATACTATGACCGATGTTGATAAGCAGGGAGTGACAAGGATAATTGCACGCGTACTTAACGATTTTAAAAATGAGGTCGATCACATACACATCAGCTTTGATCTTGACGGCGTTGACCCTGATTATGCCGGAGGTGTGGGTACACCGGTTGAGGGTGGGTTAACTTACCGCGAAGCTTCGGTAATTATGGAAATGGTTGCTGACTGCGGATGCATGAGCTCCCTGGAAATGCTGGAAGTGAACCCGATACTCGACTCAAAGAACGAAACATCAGAGCTTGCAGTTGATTTTATTGAATCAGCTTTGGGCAAATCAATTTTATATGAATAACTTAAATTCCCGTTAGTTAAACTAAAACGGGAATAATTATTATGAATAACAAAAAGCCATTCCTTTTCGATCTTACTTTAAAAGAAATTACAGAAATAATTACGGATCTTGGCGAGCCTGCATACCGCGCCAAACAGGTTTGGGAGCAGCTTTATGATAAGGTAACACCTTCAATTGAAGCAATGAACGGGCTGCCAAAATCACTGCGTGAAAAGCTTTCAGCCGCTGCGGATATTTCGCACCTGCACCCCGAAGTCGACCTGAAGTCATCGGATACCCACACACGGAAAATTCTTTTCAGCCTGCCTGACGGCGCAGAGGTTGAAACAGTGCTGATGGGCTACCATACACGCAGAACTGCATGCATATCAACCCAGGCCGGATGTGCGCTTGGATGTACTTTCTGCGCAACGGGACAGGGAGGATTACAGAGGAATATCACTTCAGGTGAAATTGTAGAGCAGGTAATATTTTTTGAGCGGGAGCTGAGAAAGAATAACGAGAAGCTGACCAACCTGGTATTTATGGGAATGGGTGAACCGTTTGCAAATTACAAAGAAGTAATGAAGGCTGTTGATACTTTGACAGATCCGGATGGATTTAATTTTGGCGCTCGCAGAATTACTATCAGTACTGTTGGAATCGTTCCTTACATAGAAAAATTTGCACTCGAAGAAAGCCAGGTAAACCTTGCAGTATCATTACATGCGGCTACAGATGAACTGCGCGAAACAATGCTGCCGGTAAATAAGCGTTATCCTATAGATGTGCTTATAAAGGCATGCAGGAATTACATCTATAAAACAAACCGCCGGGTAAGCTTTGAGTGGGCGTTGATTGATAATGTAAATGATACACCCGAGCAGGCAAAAGCTTTGGCAAGAATTTTAAAAGGTATGCTTTGCCATGTTAATTTTATACCATTAAATCCAACAACAGGATATGAAGGTCATGAATCAAAGCAACGAAGAATTCAGGCATTCAGGAATATTCTTGATGAAGCAGGTATACCCAACACTCTTAGGATAAGACGCGGAATAGATATTAATGCAGGATGCGGCCAGCTAAAGCATGCTGTACATAATAATAGCTGACAGCCGGTATAAGAGTATGTAAAAATTCAGTTTAAACCCCATTTTACCCATTCCCCTAACATAAATCATATTTTCCACTGATGTATATTATAGTAATTTCGGCTAAAATAAGCTATTTTACAGCATGAAAATTACGAGGTGAAGCTAATTGACAGGATATTTTACTCAATTTCACCCTGATATGTAAACAAGAAAATATTAAACTTAAATTTTTAAATTTATGCCTACAGATAAACGAATTACCGATCTATTGAGATTACACAAAATGCGGGAGACTGCCAAAATGGGCGGTGGTGAAAAAAGAATTAAAGCCCAGCATGCCAAAGGGAAATATTTAGCCCGTGAAAGAATTTATATGCTTCTCGACCCGGGCTCATTTGAAGAATATGATTCATTTGCTACACACCGTACACATGATTTTGATATGCAGAGCCAGGTATTTCTGGGTGATGGTGTTATAACAGGCTCAGGCAGGATAAACGGAAGGCTTGTATTTGTGTTCAGCCAGGATTTCACAGTATTCGGCGGCTCACTTTCAGAAGCGCATGCTGAGAAGATATGCAAGGTTATGGATATGGCTGAAAAAATGGGCGCACCTTTCATAGGCTTAAATGATTCCGGCGGCGCGAGGATACAGGAAGGTGTTGTATCGCTTGGCGGTTATGCTGATATATTTTTACGCAATGTGCTGATGTCAGGGGTTATACCGCAGATCAGTGCGATTATGGGACCCTGCGCGGGTGGCGCGGTTTACTCACCGGCAATCACGGATTTTGTGCTGATGGTAAAAGGCAAAAGCCATATGTTCGTTACAGGTCCTAATGTTGTAAAAACCGTAACACATGAAGAAGTATCGTTTGAAGATCTTGGCGGAGCAAAAACTCACTCAACAAAATCAGGGGTTACGCATTTTGCGTGTGATGATGAAAAAGAATGCCTGATGTATATCAGGAAGCTTATTGGATATATGCCGCAGAACTGGAGAGAGAAGACTCCGCCTGTAGTACCGGTTGATGACCCTGAAAGAATTGAGATGGAGCTTAACCATATTATCCCTGAAGATAACACAAGGCCATATGATATGAAGAAGATCATAAATCTTGTGGTTGACCAGGAATTAAAGCCTGTAACAGAATTTGATGATGAAATTACTGACGATAAAAAGAAAACAAAAACTGCAAGAAAAACTAAAATAATGAACAGCGATAACCCTGCAATGGAATCCAGCTTCTTTGAGGTGCAGGAATTATTTGCGCCTAATATCATTACAGGTTTCGCAAGGCTTGATGGTCTATCAGTAGGTGTAATCGCAAACCAGCCAAGCAAAATGGCCGGTGTGCTTGATATTGATGCATCTGTAAAGGGAGCAAGATTTGTAAGGTTCTGTGACGCATTCAATATACCGCTTGTAGTATTTGAAGATGTACCGGGCTTTATGCCGGGCACATTCCAGGAGTGGCGCGGAATTATTAAACAGGGTGCCAAGCTGCTTTACGCATTCGCGGAAGCTACAGTTCCGAAATTGACTGTAATTACACGCAAAGCATACGGCGGTGCATATGATGTTATGAACAGTAAGCATATACGCGCTGATTATAATGTTGCGTGGCCGGGAAGCGAAATTGCAGTAATGGGCTCAGCAGGTGCAGCGGAAATTATCTTCAAAAAAGAAATTGATTCAGCAAAGGATCCGAAAAAAGCTTTCAACGAAAAAGTTGAAGAGTACAAGGAAAAATTTGCAAACCCGTATGCAGCAGCTGCGCGCGGATATATTGATGACGTGATCGAGCCATCAGAGACACGTGTAAAGCTTGTAAGAGCATTAAGGATGCTGCAGACAAAAGAGCAGTCAAACCCGAAAAAGAGACACGGAAATATTCCGTTATAATTTAATTTTCACCTAAAACCCCTGTAATTTTTAATATTACAGGGGTTTACTGTTTTTGAGATATTGTAAACACTTTAAATTTACTATATTTAAGAAATTCCCGGAGGCAAAAAATGAAGACCTTTAGTATTTTTGTTTTATTATTTTTGGGAGCAATTACTTCTAATATCTCTTATTCACAATACTGGAATGAAGATACATCCGGTGTTAATGTACAGTTAAATTCAGTGGTTTGTTTTAACACAAGCAGGGCATGGTGCTGCGGCAATAATGGAACAGTGTTAAAAATACGGCCGGTATATTTAACATCCGGGAGACGATGGACTAATGTAAGCGGAAACGGAATACCTTCCAATGTTAACCTCATTAGTATTACCTGCCCAATGAATGATACCAGTATTGCATTAACTACAGGCACTCTTGCCGGAACTTCATATATCTACCGGACATCAAATGCGGGCGCAAGCTGGCAGCAGGTATTCCAGCAGGTGAACGGGCATATTAACGCAATTTGGTTTACCCAGAACTCAGCAACAAGTGTTGTTGTGCAGGGTAACCCTGTTGGCGGCAGATGGTCTTTGTTTAAATCATCAAATGGCGGTGTAACCTGGGATTCAACTGGAATGTACCTTCCGCAGAACGGCAGCGAAACAGGCTGGAGTAACTCTGCATATTGCTATAATTACTATTACTGGTTTGGTACAAATAATTCCCGGATTTACAATTCAACAAATTCAGGAATTAACTGGGTGGTACAATCAACTGCACCGGAGGTAAATTCATTAACTATTACTGCAAATACAGGCAGCGGCTATGTTTTTTCAGGCGGCTCAACATTCATGAAGTCAACAAACTTCGGAAATAACTGGAGCCAGACAGCTTCTTTGGGCACAGGTAATTTTGGAGGTTTTGGCAACTGGGGAAATTACTGGTGGTATGTAAGAAGTGATAACAAAATATATCTTACCAGCAATAACGGTTCCTCGTGGAGCGTTCAGTACACAGCACCTTCAGGAGTTTATACAAATCTATTTTTAACGAATCTTGGTATGATCATGTATGCCGTAAGATCTGATGGGGGTATATCAAAATATCTTATTATCGTGGGTATTCATCCTATCTCAAGTGAAGTACCTGAGAAGTTTTCTTTATACCAAAACTATCCCAACCCCTTTAATCCGCAAACGAAGATAAAGTTTGATGTACCGTCAAATGTCAAACGTGAAACGTCAAATGTAAAATTAATTATTTACGACTTGCTTGGAAGAGAAGTTACAACGCTTGTGAACGAAGAGCTTAAGCCCGGCATTTATGAGGCTGACTGGGACGGCTCGAATTACTCAAGCGGTGTGTATTATTATAAGATAAAAACTGAAGGTTTTATTGAAACAAAGAAAATGTTGATGGTTAAGTAAGAATTACTTAACCTGAAATCCCGTTTGCGGGAGTTTTGATGAAGTAAATACTGAAGAAAATGAAAAAACTTATAGTTACTCTACTTCTTTTGATAACAAGCTGTTGTAGTGCTCAAAATGGAGATTGGAAAATTTTAAATGTAAGAAGGCAAATGACCTCTCTAAATTTTCTTTCTACGTCAAATAATATAATTTTTGCCGGCGATATTTCATACAAATCAACAAATCAAGGTATAGATTGGACTACTGTTTTAGCTACTACCCCGTTAAGTCCAAATGACAGGTCTATATGTTTTTCTGATTCATTATATGGGTGGGCATTGCGAAATAACAGTTCAATTTATAAAACAGTTGATGGGGGCAAAACCTGGAGTATAATTAATATTAATCTTGGCTTTTATTATATAAACGGTATATCTTTTATTAACAGAAATACAGGATGGATTTCAGCAGAGTCTGACGGAGCAATACATCAAATTGCTAAGACCACCAATGGCGGAAACAGTTGGACTATAATAGCTAATAACTTAAGTTTTCAGCCGGGACAAATAATTATGTTTAATGCAAATAAGGGAGTTGTCATGGCAATTTCATCACCTCCCTTTGCCAACAACATTGCAACTACATCAAACGGGGGTTATGGCTGGTCTTACCAGAACGTAGGAGACGGAATGCCTGTTTCGATGTTGTTCTTTTTAGATTCTTTAAAGGGGTGGGCAGCAGGTCTTGTTGATTATACTGCTCGTACTTCAAATGGGGGAATAAATTGGATTCTAATGCCAAATTCAATAGGTAATCCCGGAAGTATTTTCTTTGTCGATTCAGCAAACGGGTGGATTTCAGAAAACTCTTCACACAGGTACGTATGGAAAACCACAAACAAGGGGTTAAATTGGGAAATTAACAGAACTCTAACTCCGGATCAGTGCATGGATATTTATTTTAAAAACATTAATGAAGGCTGGATGTCAGTATCTAACGGTATTTTATGGAAGACATCTGATGGTGGCACCAACTGGATTGCACAGATAGAACCGACTTCAATAAATTCAATGGACTTTATTAACAGCAATACAGGATGGACAGTATCTCCAAGCATTCCAAGGCTGCTTAAAACTACAAACAGGGGTTATAATTGGATGACTATGTCGGCTCTAAATGCACCTTACAGGTATGTAGATTTCGTGAACCCACAAACAGGCTATTTGTGCGGAGATTCAGGAATGCTTGGCAAAACAACAGATGGCGGAGTTACTTTAACAAATACCAGGTTCGGAAACACCATATTCAGCACTGTTTTCTTTGTTAACGAAACAACAGGATGGGTTTGCGGCTCCGGGGGTACTATTTTAAAAACAATAAATGGCGGTGCTAATTGGTCAGCACAGCAAAGCAATGTTACTTCTAATTTGCCTGATTGTTACTTTATTGATTCACAAAACGGTTTTATTCCTGCAGACGGTGGGTATGTTTTAAAAACTACAAACGGAGGAGCAAACTGGATTGTGCTGTATCCTTATGGAGATTACACATATTATTCTGTACATTTTGTAAGCACCTTGACAGGTTTTTTAGTCGGGAACAAATCTTATGGCGGCTTCCCTCCTACTGTTATGAGGGTTCTGATCAAAACAACTGACGGAGGTTTAAACTGGACTCATCCTATTGAACAGAGTTACGTTGGGTTTGGCTCGTACAATGATGTATTCTTTTGTAATCCACAAACAGGGTGGATAGTCATGGATAATGGTAATAAAGGATATATAACAAAAACAACAAACGGAGGAGAAAACTGGTTTCAGGTTTTCGGACCGATAGGAGCAAATGATCCAAATGGAGGAGGATTGTACAGTATATTTTCCCTTGGAGAAGAATATACATGGGTAAGCGGTGAAAATGATATATTGCTCTCAACAAGTTCTCCAATTGGTATACAGAACGTTAGTTCACAGGTTCCGTTTCACTTTCTTCTCTCTCAAAACTATCCCAACCCGTTCAACCCGCAAACGAAGATTAAGTTTGATATACCTGCAAATGTGAGAGGTCAATCATCAAATGTAAAGCTGGTTATTTACGACCTGCTTGGGCGGGAAGTTACCACACTTGTGAACGAAGAGCTTAAACCGGGCACATATGAGGCTGACTGGGATGGCTCGGCATATTCAAGCGGTGTGTATTTTTATAAAATAATAACTGAAAGTTTTGTTGAAACAAAGAAAATGGTATTGATGAAATGAAATTTAGCCTGATAATAGTAACAATCTTATTTTTGGGGAATTCTATCCGTTCTCAATGGGAACATGTTTCCGGCGGGTTGAATACTCAAGTCTTATCCGTAGTTACCAGTGAAAATATTTTATATGCTGCCGGGTCGGGGGTATATAAGAGTACAAATTTAGGATTAAACTGGACAAGAAGCTCATTAAACAATAATAATATCCGGGGGCTGGCTGCAAATTCAAATTTCGTTTTTGCAGGGACTTATTCCAATAACGGAATTTACAGGTCAACTAACTATGGACTGAATTGGACTCAAACTTCATTATCGTATTACAGTACGGTGGATATCATAGCATTTGATAACTATGTTTTTGTAGGCACAAACGATCATGGCATATATAAATCTGGTGATAATGGCTTAACCTGGGCACAAACAACTTTTACCAGTCCGAGTGTATATGCTTTTGCTTATAATGGTAATAAAATATTTGCAGGGACAAATGGTTTAGGTGTATATTTTTCAACAGATTTTGGTGCCGTCTGGACTCAATCTACTCTTAATACTGACTTTATTTATTCTTTAGATCATAAGGGTAATAATATTTATGCCGGAATTTGGCCGTATGGTGGAGTCCGGATTTCTACGAATAACGGATCTGCCTGGACTCAGACAGGATTAAATTATCAAAGTGTTCATACTATTGTTGTCAATAACAATAATGTCTTCGCAGGAACGGGATACCCTTATTCAAACGGTGTATATGTTTCAAACAATAATGGTGCAAATTGGATTCAAAGAAACGAAGGATTAGGCAGTCTGTATATTCATTCACTGTGTATATTAGGCAATTATATCTTCGCGGGTACTGATGACGGTGGTGTATACAGGCGTCCGCTTTCAGATTTGAATAGCATTACCTCCGTTTCAACTGAAATTCCGAAAACATTTTCACTCTCCCAAAACTACCCTAACCCCTTCAATCCGCAAACGAAGATAAAGTTTGATGTGCCTGCAAATGTCAAACGTGAAACGTCAAATGTAAAATTAATTATTTACGACTTGCTTGGAAGAGAAGTCACGACACTCGTCAATGAAGAGCTTAAACCGGGCACATATGAAGCTGACTGGGACGGCTCGAATTACTCAAGCGGTGTGTATTTTTATAAGCTGATAGTTGATGACCCTTCGACAGGCTCAGGGCGAGAGTTTGTAGAAACTAAAAAGATGGTTTTGATGAAGTAGATCACAGATTTATCAGATTTATCAGATTATCGGATTCATCAGATTTATCAGATTATCGAATAAATAAGATTAATATGAAACGAAAAAAACCTGATTGGTTATTAACCTTTCAGGTTTTTTGTATTTACTGAACTCTGAGTCTTTGCGGTGAAAAAGTATTGCTAATTCTTAAACCCGGGCTCAAAAATTCTTTTTATTCCAACGGTCTTGCCTGTGTTCACATCAATATTCACAA
>JAPUEV010000212.1 GCA_027492415.1 Ignavibacteria bacterium | reverse complement strand
CCAGCCGCATCATATACCGTAAGTCTTACCAACCCGGTTTTTGGAATGCTGAATTTAATATTCGTTACGGGATTGAACGGGTTAGGATAATTTTGCGAAAGTGAAAATTCTGATGGTATTTCATTATTTACGGGAGTTATTCCAACGGGGAAACTGAAAATATTTTTTTTGTAATAAATTTCCGGGTTGCCGTCCCTGAAGTCTTCCCAAATAACATGAGCTGAAGAATCGGAAATATCAATAGAGGGATTATTGGCATACCCGGTATTAGCAATCGGGCTTAAAAGCAGGTCACTGCTCCAGTTCAGCCCGCCATTTGTAGTTACTTTATAATAGACCTTATAGAAATTTAAACGAAGGTCACTCCATACAACCCCGATCAGCTGACCAAACACAACGGCATTGGAGGACAAAGAATTACCTGCAGCGTTCGTCAGTCTTGAATCAGTGCTCCACACAGCGCCGCCATCGGTTGACTTTTTGAAATAGATCTCAGGGTTACCGTCACGCGAATCGCTCCAGAATAAGTTTACATTCTGCCCGCTTACGGCAATGCACGGATAAAATGAAATAGCCGGGTCGTTTGTTAATCTTTGCTCAGTTGACCAGTTTACTCCGCCATTGGTGGAGTTCCTGTAATATATTTCGGAATTGCCTGTGCCGCTAACCCACGCCAGATGTATATTCTGTCCTATTGAAGCAACCGAAACATCATTTGAAACCACAGTATCATTGGTTAAACGCACTTCACTGCTCCAGTTTACACCGGAATTTGTTGAACGCCTGAAGTAGATCTCCGTATATGGCGGGTGACGGTTATCTTCCCAGGCTAAATATACATTGCTGCCTGAAACCGAAACAGATGGGTATTGAGAGTCCATTGGGTCCGTTGTGATCTGTACTTCAGGCTGCCATGTTGTGCCGTTATCGGTTGAGCGGACGTAAAAAATATCTACCGGTGCAAGCCGCTGGTCAACCCAAAAAATATGTATTGTTGATTGAAAAAGGGCAACAGTGGGTGCACCGGAGAAATTACCAATGGGTGAAAGTATCTGGTCAGCGCTCCATGAAACTCCGCTGTTTGTTGAACGTTTATAATACACTTCGGCATCGCCATCCCTGTGTTCCTGCCACACGACATGAATATAGTTTCCGTACACTGCAATGCTTTTATCCCTGCCGCCAAGAGAATTCGCAGAATTATTTGTGAGTCTCACATCGGCTTGCCACTGCCCAAAAGCCTGCACTGTTATAAGCAGCAGGCAAATAAAAGATATTCTGTATATTAACTTCTTCATAATTTTACCTTTTTCCTGAAATATCAATTTTTACAAAGTTATAGTATAGGCTAATCACAGACAAAGAAATATATGCCTGTTTCTGACCATGAAAATTATAATTATTGTTGATTTTCTGCAAAATAATAGCAATATTGTCTTAGTTTTCTGACCATAAGTAAAGAGCTAAAAATGAAAGAAATTAAGTTAACCGTCCTGTTAAAGACCTTTTCAGCCGAAGAAATTAAAGAATTCAGAAAATTTGCTGCATCGCCTTATTTTAACGAAGGAAGAAATCCGCTGCCGCTGATCAATGAGGTGCTGAAGTATTACCCTGATCTTGACCAACCGGGTTTTACAAAAGAGAATTTATACAGCGCTATTTATCCCGGGGAAAAGATAAATTTCACAGCGTTTGATAAACAGCTCTCAAGAGCGGCGGCGCTTGCGGATAAATTCCTGCTTCAAAAGGCGCTGGAAAAAGACGGTGACCGAACACTTACGGTTCACGCAAAAGAGCTGAGCAAAAGGAATCTTAACAAATTGTTTGAGAGCAAAATAAAAGAAGCAGAAGCTATGATTGCCCAGAATTCTCCCTATGACACTCATTATTTTGAAACGGTCCGTGACCTTGAGGTCATAAAAGTAGATAACCTGCTGGGCAACAGGGATTCCTACAGCAATAAAGATAAATTCTTTGCGCGGGGAAATTACAACCTGCTGGATATGATATTTAAATTCATACTGAGCATTGAAGATATAGCGCTGGTATGTTATGAAATGAACATGGATATAGAAAAGAGTCTGGCTTACAAAGCCTCGGAATTTATTGATATTGAAGGTATAATAGGAATGCTGAAGGGCTCGGGGAATAAATACAGCGGGGTGCTGGAGCTGAAATACCGGGAGTTAAACGCGCTGATGAAGCCCGGAAAAAATAATTATCTTTCCTATAAAGAATTGTTTAAAGGAAACCTGCCCGGTATGGGGTGGGGCGCTAAATTCAACAGTTTCATTATCGTGTCATCAATCTGCATCATAAACAGGCAGCATGATGTAAAGTTCTTTAACGCAGAATTGTATGAAATAAATAAATTCAAGGTCGATGAAAATTCTTACGCTTTCAGCGAAGAGCTCTACACTTATCTTCCGCTTTACGTAAGCCTGCTTTCATCATTTATAAATAACCGGGATACTGAATATTTAGATAAACTGGTTGAAAAATTCGGCAGCAGAATTGACCCGGCTCATAAGGAAAGCTTCATAAGCTATACATACATGCAGAAGATGTTCATGGAAAAAAGATTTGATGATGCACTCAGGTATCACTCAATGGTAAATTATGAGCACAATTTAATTCGTATAAACGCAAGAATCCTGCTTATTCAGCTGTATTACGAAATTGGCTATACCGAAGAACTCCTTAGCCTGCTGGATGCCGCCAAAAAATACTTTTCGGCTATGAAGAATTATTCCCGGCATAAAACTGAAGTGATACTGCGTTTTTTGAAGATCACGAAAAAACTGGCGAAGATAAAAGCGGCGGGCTCGGGTTATACTGAAGATTTGAAGAATGAAATAAATTCCGATACTGAAATACAGGGCAAGGGCTGGCTTAAGGAAAAATTTGCAGAGCTTGAAGCAGTCATTGGATAATTTTACAAATCAATTTTGTAAGCAAACAGTTGAAACGGTTTTGTAATCCAAAGGCTAAAACAAAACCCACGGATAAATCCAAAGGCTAAAACGCTTCCTCTAAAAATTTAAGTATAAGAAGAATTCTTATGCCGGGTTACCGCGCTATTTCACAAGAACCATTTTCTTTGTCTGGGTGAAATCATTAGCTTCAAGCTTATAGAAATAAATCCCTGATGCTAATTGTGATGCATCGAAATCATAATTATATAAGCCTGCTGAGAGCTTGCCATTCAACAGTACAGCTGATTCTCTTCCTGCTGCATCATAAACGGTAAGCTTTACTAATCCGGCTTTAGGCACACTGAATGTAATATTAGTTACAGGGTTGAACGGGTTAGGATAATTCTGCTGTAATGTATATTCTGAAGGGACTTCATTTGAGATTTGCTGAACACCAATAGTTTGTGAATATTTCACTGTAGCAATATCCATATCGGAACTTATACCGAAGCTTTCGCCGGTAACAATAATATTGCCAGCCGAATCAATAGCTAATGAATGAACCCAATCTATTCCGTTTGCCGGTCCGTTGTATCTTTGGATCCACTGAACATTTCCGTCCGGATCGTATCTGATCGTTGCATAATCGTATTGGTTTGGAAAGTTATCCCCGCTATCCCCTGTGATATAAACATTCCCGGGGATATCTATTGCAATAGACCTGGCTATGTTAATACTGCCGTTAATAGTGCCTGAGTATCTCTGTACCCATTGAGGTACTCCTGTAGAACTATTGTATTTAATAGTTAAAAAATCAGAGGCAGTAGTAACCCCTTTGCCTGAACCGGTTGCGTATACATTCCCTGAATTATCAACATCAATAGCAAAGCCTTCTTCGTTTCCATTCGCCGTACCATTATATCTTTGTATCCACTGCAGCACACCTGATGCATTATACTTAACTGTCGCCAGATCAAATGTTGTATCTATTCCGTTACTTCCCTCACTTCTGCCGGTAACATAAACGTTGCTGTTAATATCTATTGCCATGGAATTAAGATTATCAACACCATTTACCGGACCGTTATAACTTCTGACCCATAAAGAATCACCCAAAGGACTATATTTTATTACAGTATAATTATCACCTGTAACAGTACCGGAACTATAACCGCCAACATAGATATTGCCCGGTACATCAACTTTTATCGAGCGTGCTACATCTGTGTTGCTGCCGGGACTATTATACTTTTGCACCCATTGCAGCACCCCAAGGGAATTATACTTTACGGTAGCAAAATCATCAAAGAAAGCTCCGTTTGAACACAACCCGGTTACGTATACATTCCCCGAGTTATCAATTGCAATATCTGTTGGATAATCATACATACCGGTTGAACCATCAAATCTTTGAACCCATTTTAATAAACCGGTAGAGTCATATTTAATTGTTACGTAGTCGCCTTTGCTTACGCCGGTAATAAAAACATTTCCTGCATCATCAACTGCAATTGCTGCTCCGCGGTCAACATCGTCACCGGGTCCGTTATATTTTTGCAGCCAGCTCATTAAACCTGAAGAGTTGTATTTGATAGTAATGATATCCGTTGTAAAGCTGTTAGCAGTACTTCCGGTCAAATACACATTCCCTGATCTATCAACTGTTACTGAATTCCCGGCATCAGAACCGTTCCAGGATCCGTTATATCTTTGAACCCATTGCTGAGTTACCTGCCCCATGGAGCTGGATACAAGCAATACCAATAAAACTATTAAGATCTTCATTTTATTTTTAATTCCTTAACGGTTAATTTAATATAAGAGAAAAAAGTTCTTCATTATCCTTTTTCGCAGGTTAAGCTCCCTTATTTGTAAGTTTTAGTATTAACCAACTTAACTAATATAATTACAAAATTGCAGAAATTTATTATGATTTTCATTACTAAACAGTGGTAACTGACATCCTAAATACACAAAAAAGGAGCATTTCTGCTCCTTTTTTAAAATATTCGGGAATGTAGAAGTAACCTGGTTATTTGATCAGCACCATTTTCTTTGTTTGGGTGAAATCATTAGCTTCAAGCTTATAGAAATATATTCCTGATGCCAATTGTGAAGCATCGAAATCATAATTATATGAGCCCGCTGAGAGCTCGCCGTTGAACAGTACTGCTGATTCTCTTCCTGCTGCATCATAAACGGTCAGCTTTACCAAACCTGCTTTAGGCACGCTGAATGTAATATTAGTTACCGGGTTGAAAGGGTTAGGATAGTTCTGCTGTAAAATATACTGTGCGGGAATTTCTGTGCTGATTGGATTGATACCTATAGTTAAGCAGCCTGATCTTCTTACATTTGCCCTTACAGTATCACCCGGGTAGTGCCCAAACCCCAATGATAAATTCACTGATGAATTCAAATGGCAATAACTCATAACGGTGCCTACTCTTGGTATCTGCGGACCGGAATAGCATCCTCCTTCAATTGTGAAACATGAATCAATGGGTCCGCCCGGCCATGAACAGTTGTGTGTATGGTTAGAGCCTAAGTTGTGTCCCATTTCGTGAACAACAACGTTGACTGTCCATGAGTATGTAGGGAACGGGTTAAAAGTATTTTCAATAACGCTTACGCCGTAGGGTCCGGATGAATCAGGGGCATTAAAAGGGGTGCAAAGCACGCCAACCCAGGCAATACCGCCTGAAATATCGGTCCTGGTTGATATATAATGAGCAAGATCTCCGTTAACTGAATTCTGAAGTCTGCCGCCAACCATTTTTAATATTACTTCGTTATCGGTAGTTGCTGTATAGGGATCATTTGTTGTCCATACAAATATCTGCTGTATTGCTGTATTGATACTATCCTGTGCATACATTGCTGCGCATGCATTAAAAAATGCGGTTACATAATTATTTACATTTGTAACATTGCTGCCAAAATCCTGGTACATTTTAAAATCGCACTCAATGTATTTTTTTACAAGCTGCGGGGGGGGATTATCACTGTTATTGTTTTGTGAGTTATGGCTCCAGCCATAGCTGCGTTTATCAAATACGGGGTTTTCATCATTAACTCCGCAATTAAAATCTGTATGGTTAATAACCGCGTTATCATTATAGAACACATAATTTTCTGAATACATGGAAGTTTCGCTTTTTACGGACGAAAGATTCCAGTTGCCTTCAGAGTTTGATACAACAGCCATTACAAAATCACTGAATACGCTTAACGATGCAAATGATGAGTTATCGCCTTTGATGATACCGCGGTAATAGAGACCCGGGGTATAGTTAACATAATTTACTGTTCCGGTACCGCTTAATGTACCTGTTTTAAAATCACCGGTTGTAATGTTAACGCGGGTAAGCTCTAGTGACATTACAGTGCCCGTGCCTGTTGGTATATTGAAAGTAATGTTTTCATCCCTGCTGTTCAAAAGCCTGTCTCTCATGGATGCATCAAGCTTTAAAGATGTGTAGTTCCTTAAGTAACTGTTAAGAACCGGGCTATTTTGCCCGGAAGAATTGAGGTTAAATATCTTTTTATCTGAAAATACCTTTCCGGCATTTTTAAGCTGAATTATTTTTGAAGCAAGGGGTTTTACCCGGTCTGAATTTGAAGTAACCTTTATTGGTATGATGGTTTCAGCGGGCTGGCTGAACCCGTAAATAAAAATGATCATGCAGAAAGCTGCTGCAAGAAAAGAAAATCTGAAGAGTAACCTGTAATTTTTGTTTTTCATCGCTGCTCCGTAATGAATTAATTATTGGAATATAACTGGCAAATTAACTAAAACTATTGAAAAAACAAAATGTTAATTGTTGAGATTACTGAAAAAAATGGCAGGTTTTAATACCAAAATCCTTCAATAAAACAAATCTCGCACAGAGTCACTGCGGGAGACAATACGGATATAAATAATTAAAGGTCACCCGTGAGAACAGATCAGCCGGTGACCGGGGGTGAATATAAATACAAAAATTATTCAATAACTACCTGGAGGGTATACTCGCTTCCTCCGCGGTTAGAGCCGACCACTATTTGATAATCGCATCCTGCAGGCAGTACGCCTTCCCATCTTGTGGTGGGATTATCTTCGGTGGCGCCGTACATATACTGCCAGTTATCGGTTCTTAAAATATAGAACACGGCATTATCTTCGGGTGACATTATTGTGATAGTCATAAACTGTCCTTTTGACGCGCCGACCAAATATGAGTAAACTTCTCCGCGTGCAACGGCGCCTTCTATGTTGGTGTAATACTCGCCTTTTTTAAATTTAATTCTTTCCTGTGAGCTGGCCTGAAACGCGCAAACTATAAGCAGTAAAACGGTAAGCAATATTTTTGTTTTCATGATATATTTATTTTTAAGTTACTATTTAATTTTTTAAAAAGTGTTTGTTTCGCTGCCGTCATTCCACTGGGCAACCTGGATGGGGATAGTAACACTGCCCGCATAGTAGCATTCAAGCACAGCTTTATCAAATGCCGCGCCGTAATCACTGTAGCCCAGCGCAACGCCTATTACTCTTTTTCCGTCAGCATTTTTACCTTCAACAATAACGCCGTTACCTTTTGCATCAGTGAACGCAACAAGTACCGGCGATGTGCCGCCGTATTCATAACATTTTGCTTCGGCGCATGTAACTGCATCATTCATAGCGTAACAGTATGAGTAAGCGCCGGTTTTTGTGCAGAAATATACTGCAGATTGAGAGTACAGGCTCTGACCTGTAATAAATAATACTGCCAAAATAACTGAAGCTTTGAAAGTGTCCTTTAACTGGTTTTTCATTTTTGTTCTTTTTATTTATTAATTGAAATTCTTTTCTTTTTTGTGCTGACTGGTTCCAATAATACTATATATAGTAAGGGCATACAAAGAAATTTTAGCCCGAAAGTCACAGCGTTTATTAGCGAAAGTATGCTTATTATTGCGATTTTATCGAAATTTACCTGTTATTTTGCTAAAAAGTTCACAATATTTATAGAATTGTAAATTATTATCAATGGAAAATTCAAAGCTAATAAGGGTACTCAGGAGCTTATCAAAAGCGGAGATGAAGGAGCTGGGAAAGTTTATCAGCTCGCCGTATTTTTCAACCGGAAGGGATTGCAGGCCACTGTTTGAAGTTTTGAATAAAGCCTGGCCTGAATTCACCGGTGCAGAGATGACTAAAGCTCTCATATACGAAGAATTATACCCGGGCAAGTCATACGGAGATAAGAGATCAAAAAGTATCCTTTCAACATTAAGCTCAGAGCTTTACGGTCTGGCGCTGGAATTCCTTACATACTCCAGCTTAAAAAATGATAAGCGCGGTAAAAAGCTTTTGCTCTTAAGAAATTTACTCGATAAAAACCTATACAGGGAGTTTGACACCGAATACCACGATACCATAACCGATAACACGCTGAACGAAAATTCCGAAAGAAGGGGCAGCGCGGGGAATTTCCTTGAGAGCTTCAGGCTGCAGTATATTTACAATGAATACACATGGAAGCGAAGCGATATGGAAGGGCTATATAACGGGCTAAAGCGGTCATCCGATGATGCAATTGCCTTTGCAATGATAACGGCATATAAGTTCATGGATACTAAAGATACAGCATCGGTTACATTCAATATCAAAACAGGGCAGACATTCGCCGATATACTGCTTGGAGCGCTTGATAACGGAAAAATGCTTGCAGAGCTTAAAGAGAGCTATCCCGAACTCTATCCATATATATCTGCAAACCACCTGGTGTACATGATGAACCGGGATAAAACACGGGTAAATGATGAAAGCCTTTGGCAGTACAGGAAGCTTAAAGATATGATGGAAAGTAATTCAGATGCATTCGGACACAGGGAAAAATACATGCTTTACCAGGCACTTGAGAATTATATGGCAATAAGGCTAGAGCAGAACCAGCAGGAAAAGGATAACTACAAGGAGCTGTTTGATATTTACAGGAGCTCACTGGAGCAGGGTGTATATAAAGTTTCCCGGGAAAGCAGCATTGAGCCGACTGTATTCAGGAATATACTGATGACAGCATGCGATATGAATGAGTTTGACTGGGCGGAGGGTTTTATAGAAAAATATTCCGCGGAGCTGCCCGGGGAATTTGCGGCAAGCATGAAGGATCACGCATTCGCAACGCTGTATTTTAACAAGAGTGAGTTTGAAAAAGCACTTAAGCATATTGTTAACATAAAGTATAATTACCTGCGCCACAAAATTGACGCAAAGGTACTGCAGTTCAAAATATTTTATGAGCTTGGCGATTATGAGCCGGCATTCAGTATACTGGATACGCTGCGCCATTATATTTCATCATCAGATGAGATAGCATCTCTGGTACGCACAAGGTTTTCTGCATTTATAAAATACGCCGGTGAGCTGCTGCGTGTAAGAACTTCACCGGGAAGCAGTGCTGAGAAAAAAGTATATGCTGCAGGTGATATACTTGCCCGTCTGAAAAATGAGAGCGCGGTAGAGTCAGGTGTATGGCTTGCGAAGAAGCTGAAGGAGATATGATAATCATTTGTTTTCGCATTTTTAAGCTTAAATGGTATAGTTATATTTAATTTAACTTTGCAGGAGAGATTTATAAATGAAAACTTTATATATTTTTCTATTCTTATTTACAAACACAAGTATTTTTACCCAATGGCAATACCTGCCCACATCTGAAAATGAAACCATTTACTCTATTACTTCAAAAGGAAATAATGTAATTATAGCTACACAATTCGGTGGAATTTGGATTTCATCAAACAATGGCACAAACTGGACCCAATCAATGGTGAACAGATCAGTCTTTTCACTTGCGGCAAATTCAAGCCGTGTATTTGCGGGCACATTTTCACAGGGTCTGTTTGTTTCTACCGATGACGGAATGACCTGGCCTTTTCGTTTTATGGGCTCTAATGATATTTACGGAATCGGAATAAAAGACAGCGCCGTTTTTGCAGGGAGTAATGGAAGCGGAGTTTATTACTCATCAAATAATGGAATTAGTTTTTCTCAGACATCTTTAAATAATCAGAAAGTTCACGCATTTGCATTTAAAAATAATAAAGTTTTTGCCGGAACAGAAAATGGTATTTATTCAACAACTAATAACGGGATCAACTGGGTGGTATCCGGGTTAAGTGGCCAGGATATAAGAGCAATGGTTACCAACGGCAATAACATTTATGCCGGCTCTTTTACTTCATTCACGTATGGCGTATATGTATCATCTGATAACGGGTCCAGCTGGGTATTGACACCTTTACATTCCGCAATATACTCTCTAACAACGGTGGACAATTATATATTCGCGGGAACCAGTTTTGGTGGCATATATGTCTCCAGTAACAATGGGGCAAGCTGGGTAACAAAAAATGAGGGGCTTACAGGTTATTATATAAGTGCAGGAGCTATTCATATATTCAATAATTATATTTTTGCCGGCATTTATGATAGTGGACCACCTCCTTCAACTGACAGCTACGGACTTCACAGAAGAGTGCTTGGTGAAATAGTGGGAATTCAAAACGGAACTACTGAACTTCCTTCAATGTTTATGCTTAAACAAAATTATCCAAATCCTTTTAATCCTGAAACTGTAGTGAAGTTTTCAGTAGGCAAGGCTTCTCAGATAAAAATTTCAGTTTACAACCTGCTGGGTGGTTTAGTGGACGTTATGATCTCCGGAAACTATCCGCCGGGTGAATATGAGACAAAATGGAATGCATCTTCGCTTTCAGGGGGTGTTTATTTCTATTCTCTAAAGGCTGACGGAGTTACAATTGATTCAAAAAAAATGATGTTGATCAAATAATTTAGCCAAATATTCGGTATTACTTTAAACTCATCAGGCAGCACGGTCAAAAAAAAATTACGACCGCTGAAATTCTTGCCAAACTTGAAAATGAGCGCGTGGTTGAATCCTGTGGATGGCTTATGAAGGAACTGAAGGAGATCTGATGCGGGTGCTTTAAATCAATTAACTGCTAATGATCTTAAAATTATTTAACAAGCACCATCTTCATTGTTTTGGTGAATTTTTGACCTTCGCCTTCTGCTAAAATGCGGTAAAAATACACTCCCGAGGCAAGGTTTGAGCCGTCAAATTCAATGGTGTAATAATCTGCTTCGCGGGTTTCATCAACCAGGGTAATAACCTCTCTTCCGATGATATCATAAGCTTTGATATTAACCTTACCGTTTACGGGCATTTCAAAATTAATTTTGCATTTGGGATTTGAGGGATTCGGGTAATTCTGGCTCATATCAAACTTACCCGGCGGATTTACAATTACATCCGATTCAAGTGAGAAATATTCGTAATTACCATTGTAATCAATTTGTTTCAGGCGATACCTGTATGTTCCTGCTTTAAGCTTTTCATCTTTGAACATATATCCATTGGAAACATTTGAAGTACCATGACCGGGTATGAATGCAATTTTCTGCCACCCTTCGACTCCGCTCAGGGTGACATTCGCTCTTTCAACATCAAAGCCGCTGTTATTAAGCTCCCACTCCGTTACCCACATTAATGTTACGCTACGTTTATCGGTTGTGCGTGTGAAAGATGAGAGGCTGACAGGAAGGGCTCCGGTGCAGATAGTGCCGCCGCCTGACCATGTGCCGTTGATGAAAATATCGTTTGCGCAAACATCGGCGCCTGTTTGAACTTCAACCGAAGTACCGGAACCGTAATTAATATCGCTGTAGGTCTGCGAGAATGATATGCTGCAAAAAATGAGACTGAAAAATATCAATGTAAATATTGTTTTCATGTTTTTAGAACCTCTTTTTTTACCCTGATTGAAAACGGGTAAGCGGTTTTTTTCTTTACTTTAAAATTACCTGTTTTGTTTCTTCGATCTGCTGTTTAATGTTCTTTATGCATTCAGTCAGATCGTTCAGCTTTTTTCCAACAGAATTAATATCATTCAATTCGTTTTTGAGTGACGACAATTCTTCATTATTGTTTTCAATTGAATCATCGAGCTCCTGTATGCTTTTGACAATTGGCGCAAGCAGATCATTATATCTTACACTATAATTGTTGTCAGAACCTTCTTCAACTATTCCGGAATTTTCTGTCCCTTCTTTTTCAAGCGCATCTTTAACTTCCTGGGCAATAAAACCATATTCGTTTTTATTAAGTTTATCGCTATTCCTAATGTAGCTTACGGGTCTTAACTTTGAAATGAAATCAATTCCCATAGTACAATTTTTGATATCTGCCTTAAGTGTGCTGTCACTGGAAATTGTCCACGGGACCTGTATGCCGTAATAATTATATCCCCATATTTCAATCCATGAGTTTGTAGTGCTGTATCCAGAATTAATGTTTCCGCCACCTAAGACAAAAGGGTTACCTATTGAAATATAATTATAAGGATAAGGGGCATGTTGAAAATAACTGCTGCCTATAAAAATATTATTTCTCACATTCCCGTTTGGCAGCCCTCCGGGTACCTGGTAAAGTAATCTATTTCCAAATAGTATGTTAAATTCCAACCCTGAGCTTGTGTTAAAGATTGGAAGCAAATTACCTGTGCCAAAAGCGGTGTTTTGTAATCCCTCTTGATTTGTTTCATTGGTTGCGCACCCAAAAACTGTAGATAAATCCGAATCTTTGTTCGTTTCTAATGCTTTCCAACCAAACGCACTATTGTAATTTGCTGCACCTGAACCGGGAAAATCGAGTAACTCTAAAGCAAAACAACCAAAAGCAGTATTGGAAACATTATTATAGCAATGTATAAGAGTATTATATCCAAATGATGTATTATATGGACCACTCACTCGAAGTTGTGAATTAAAACCAAACGAAGAACTACCGGTCTTATTCCCTCCGGAAGGTATATATTTTGAACCAAAATCCGAATTACTGTAACCCGTGGTAATAGAATAATTGGAATAATACCCAAAGGCGGTGTTATTATATCCAGTAGTATTCCTGTTTAAAGAGCTATCACCGAAAGCGCAATTAAAATTGCCGGTTGTATTATTAAAAAGTGAACTCACGCCAAATGCCGTATTACCGCTTCCGGTAGTAAGTGAGCTTAAGCTTTCGAATCCCGCCCCGGTATTATAACTTGAGCTGCTGCCGGAGCCGCTCATAGTAAAATTACCCGATCTTATGCCGGCAAACAGGTTTTGGCCATCTGCACCGGATGGGGCGAAGCAATGAATGAAGCGGTCATTGCCCTTGTAAATTGAACCGTTACCTGAGCCAGGGGTAACAACGGGAAGAAAGAGGCTGTTGCTTAAAGTAAGGCTCCGTGAGGATTGGCTGAGCGAAAAATAAGTGGTTGAGCCGTTTTTAATTGTAAATAAACCGCCGGTATTAAGCGTGTTGTATATATTCTGAGAGAATATGTTTCCCGAAATTATCAAGAAAAAAAATATTATTGATTTAGTTTTCATAGTTTGAAAATTATTTGTTTTCATTATTTATCACCAGGCGTGAACCGTTTTCTGTGTTAATATTACTTTCAATATTACTTAATTCAG
The DNA here is from genome assembly GCA_027492415.1 of Ignavibacteria bacterium. Taxonomy (GTDB): domain Bacteria; phylum Bacteroidota; class Ignavibacteria; order Tepidaquicellales; family OLB5; genus OLB5. The sequence goes on along the minus strand of JAPUEV010000212.1, from coordinate 971 downwards.
ATTCCATTTCCTCTATCCTCTTCAATAGATCACTTACCTTCTCTGTTCTATTTTTAAGTAATGAAATTTCTTCTGTAAGCTGTTTATTTTCTTCGCTTAGCTGCTGAAGCGCTTTTACAGTTGGCGCAAGCAGATCGTTATATCTAAGGCTGTATATTCCGTTATCATCAACATTAATAATTCCGCTTTTTAAATCACCTGTATTCTTTAACAACTCATCAACTTCCTGTGCAATGAAGCCAAATTCAGTTTTTCCGGATATATCGTTATTGCGTGTATATGAAACGGGTCTTAAAGCGGTGATGAACTGCAAACCAAGATCAGAATCTTTGATACTGTGCTTCAGCCTTAGATCGCTGCTAATATATGATGACGAAGGCATATAGGCGTAAGTTATATCTGTATTTCCCATCCTCATCTGGTTATCAAGGTTGCCGTTAGGAACAAATGCGTTGTAACCTATTGTACAGTTATTGCTGCCTGAGATAATATTTGAACCTGAATTATAGCCGATAGCAATATTATTGATACCGCTTACACAGGAATATAAAGAGGCATATCCCAAAGCAATATTATAACTTCCTGAAAAGTTGCTGTAAAGAGCGTTCGTTCCCATAGCGTTATTATTGCTGCCGGTAACATTAAGCCTCATTGAGTTTGTACCAAAAGCATTGTTTAAGCTGCCTGTTGTATTGGCAAATAGCGAGCGGTAACCAAAAGCGGAGTTTTGACTGCCTGCAGAATTATTAACCAATGATTGTGAGCCAAATGCTGAATTGGAGTCTGCAGTAGTATTCAGCAACAGGGAACTTTCTCCGAATGCAGAATTATAATTACCGGTAGTGTTGTTTAATAATGAGCTTGAACCGAATGACGAGTTTTCATCGCCGTTGGTATTGGAGTACATTGAACGGTAACCAAACGCTGAGTTCTTTGAGCCGTTTGTGCAGGAAAAAAGTGAAAGATAACCA
>JAPUEV010000211.1 GCA_027492415.1 Ignavibacteria bacterium | reverse complement strand
AAACAAAACAATAAAAATTATAAAATACCAAAGGTACCTTTTTATAAAACAAAGAAAGTACTTATCGCTTTAATTCCGGTACTGGTATTCATAGTAGTTTATTTTGTTTATATAAAGAAGAAATCAACTGAACCTGAATGGGTAAAGGAAGGATCGGTAACATTTTTAAACAAGGATAACCACAATCAAATTGCCAGGATAGAAATTGAAGCTGCAATAAATCCTGCTGAAAGGCAGCAGGGATTGATGTACCGGACGCACATGGATGAAGATAAAGGGATGCTTTTTATTTTTGAGCGTGAGGATATGCTTTCTTTCTGGATGAAAAATACAGTAATTCCGCTGGACATAATTTTTATTGACAGCAAAGGTGTTATTAATACCATTCATAAAAATACTGTGCCGTATTCAGAAAAATCTTTGCCTGCAAAAAACAGGTCACAGTTTGTTGTTGAAGTGAACGGCGGGTACTGCGAAAGGCACGGTATAAAAGAAGGTGACTTGATTGAATATAAACTGGATCACAAATAGGTTTTTATAAACCAAGTAGGTTTATGGCTAGACCTGAGGCAAAAAGGGCAAAACCAGCCAAAACATGCGAATACTTTTCAAGCTTACCCATCGGCAGCAGGTTTATTCCCCAAAGCGATACAAGCACTACTGAAACCATTGTTGATATCGTTACAACTCCAAAAACCGCAGTAACAGTTGTTAACCCCAGTATGCTGTGCTGTGCAGCCGGAAACATCAGTAAAGGAATTAAAGGCTCGCACGGTCCTAAAATAAAAACTACAAACAATATCCATGGTGTAAGTGATTTTTTTTCTTCCTCGTGAACATGTTCACCATGATGCTCATGATGATGCGTGGAATATGTACCATCTCCGGAAACATGAATATGGGAATGAGGCTTGTTATTGTATGCTTTTTTTATACCCCAGATCATATATAAAAATCCAAAAGAAATTAAAGCCCAGCCGGCAATTGCACCTCTAGTTCCTTCGATAAGCTCAAGCCTGTCAAGCGCAATTCCCGCAGCAATACCTATTAAACCCAGCACAACTGAGCTTAATACATGCCCGATTCCGCAGAATATTGTGACCCAAATAGTCTTGTTTTTAGACCATTTTCCGGCTTTTGCCATCATAATGAACGGTAAGTAATGATCAGGACCAATTAACGTATGTATAAAGCCGATTGATGCTGCTGTAAGCGAAAGTATCAGGATATCATCTGTCATAACTAGCCAAATTTATATACAAAATTGTCAATAATTTCCAGAATCTCAAATGACTCAAATCATACTATTTGAATTTAAAAATAGAACAATTAGTGCTATTTTTGTATGAATTTGATTTCTAATATTTTCTTAACATTAATCTAACAAATTAATGCTAATTTTAACATTAAGGAAATCATTAGAACATTAAAAATTCACTATCATGAAGGAAAAAATACTTGTAGTTGACGATGAAAAAGATATCTTAGAGCTCATCGATTATAATTTGACAAAGAACGGATACCGTGTAAAGACAGCATCTACGGGTGAGGATGCCCTCGACCTTGTGAAAGAGAATGACTACGATCTTATTATCCTTGATCTCATGCTTCCCGGGGTTGATGGTTTTGATATTACAAAAATCATCAAGGCTGATAAGCAGAAGGCAGGTATTCCCATAGTAATGGTAACAGCCAAGGCTGATGAGGCTGATAAAGTTGCCGGGCTTGAAATAGGGGCAGATCATTATGTTACAAAACCTTTCAGCCCCAGAGAATTATTGGCAATAGTTAAGGCTACTCTAAGAAGAAGACCGCCTAAGGAAGAGGAAGAAAAACCGATTATTGAAAGAGGCGACTTAAAGATACATGTTGGCAGGCATGAAGTAACTATAAAAGGCAAGCCTGTGGAGCTAACACATCTGGAATTCAGGATACTGCTTACTCTTGCCAAAAAACCGGGCTGGGTAATGACGCGTTACCAGATAGTTGATTCAACCCGCGGTGAAGGTGTTTCTGTTACTGACAGGTCAATAGATGTTCACATAGTATCACTAAGGAAAAAGCTTGGCGAAGAGAATGAATATATTGAAACCGTTAGAGGCGTGGGATATAAATTTAAGGAGATATTCTAAAATGTTAATTTTACAGAGGAGTTTTTAGGTGATAAAGAAGAAATTCCTTTGGAAATTATATTATGTTTATTCTGCATTATCTATTATTCCGCTTATAATCCTTGCATTATATGCCTCATCATTATTCAATGATACAATTATTATTGAAGATAAGAATGTACTTACCCAAAGATCAAATTTAATCAAAGAAAAGCTTGAAACCACCGAGCAGGACCCGGCTAACCTGCAGAGCTTTGTTAAGAGATATGATAATTTAAGCGGGGCGAGGGTTACTATTATTCAGGTTAACGGTAAAGTCCTTGCTGATTCAAGGGAAGAGCCGGGTCAAATGGATAACCATGCTGACAGACCTGAAGTAATTGAAGCACTTGCAGGCAGGACGGGGATATCACAAAGGTTCAGTTTTACCCTTAAGGAAGATTTTATGTATGCTGCAGTACCGGTCTATAACAAAGAAGGAAAAATTGCTTACATCCTGCGTACAGGCTATCCTTTAACCAGTGTGCAGAAGGAAGCTGCCAGTGCAAATACCGCGCTTCTGCTTACGGTCATATTCTTCAGTGTAATAATACTAGTACTTGGATTCTTTGGAGTAAAAAATCTCCTGCAGCCAATAGAGAATATTAAAGAAGCAGCTATCAGATTTTCAAAGGGTGATTTTTCAAAAAAAATATACCCGCCAAATGATAATGAACTGAAAACCCTGGCTGAAAGCCTGAACTCTATGGCAAGGCAGCTTGATGAAAAGCTTGATATTATTGGCGAACAGAATAACCTGCAGGAAGTTGTGCTGGAAAGCATGAAAGAAGGAGTGCTTGCAGTTGATTATGAAGAACGGGTTCTGCTGCTTAATACCACTGCGGCAAAGATACTTAATATAGCTAACCTGAATGTACAGGGAAAAACACTTCAGGAAGTTATCAGGGTATCAGAGATACAGAAGTTTTTCAAGAAGCTGATAAGTGAAGAGAGTCCGCAGGAAGCAGAAATTATACTGCAGCATGAAAAAGACAAGTTCCTTCAGTTAAGCGGAACAATGCTTTATGATATGGACGGCAAAGCTCTTGGCGCGCTGGTTGTATTTAATGATATCACGAACCTGAAATACCTGGATACCCTAAAAAAAGATCTTGTTGCAAATGTTTCCCACGAGCTGCGTACACCGGTTACAACCATTAAAGGATTCATAGAAACCCTGAAAGAAGGGGCAATTGATGACCCGAAGAATGCCGAAAGATTCCTGAATATAATTTCAAAGCATATAGACAGGCTTAACATGCTTATAGATGACCTGTTAATACTTTCCAAGCTTGAAGAAAAGCCGGATGAAATAAAAGTATCAAATGAAAATATTCATTCCGTGCTTAACTCCGTGGCGGAAGATTATGAATTTAAGGCTAACGAAAAAAAGATAAAGCTTGAAATAAACTGTGATGTAAATCTGACGGCAAAAATTAATAAACATTTAATTGAGCAGGCAATTGGCAATCTTGTGGATAATGCAATAAAATACAGTGATAAAAAAACAAATATTGAAGCAGGCTCGTATATTGAAGATGAGCAACTGATAATTTATGTTAATGATGAAGGTTACGGAATATCACAGGACCACATGCCGAGGCTGTTTGAGCGCTTTTACAGAGTTGATAAAGGCAGAAGCCGTGAAGAAGGCGGTACAGGGCTGGGGCTGGCGATAGTTAAGCATATAATTAACACAATGAACGGTACTATTGAAGTTGATTCAACCCCCGGCAAAGGCTCTAAATTTACTGTTAAGATACCTCAAAAGTACAGTTAAATTATACAAATTTCTTAACATAATCTTAACAATTCCCTAACAGTATGTTTAATATATTAACATAATTTGCATTATAAACAAACATGCAAATTCTAAATTAAATGATTTAACAATGAAAAACTTAACATTAAAATTAACGGCTTTGTTGCTGATATTATTCGTCTTAGGTGCAGCAGGGTGCGCAAAAAAGGATAAAACTGATACAAAGAACAATAAATCTGTGACAATTAAGGGCTCTGATACTATGGTTCACTTAATGAGCACACTTGCAGAAGCATTCATGAAAAAGAATCCTGATGTACAGGTATCAGTGACTGGCGGCGGTTCAGGTACAGGAATAGCAGCTTTGCTGAACGGAACAACAGATGTTTGCGCTTCATCCAGGGATATGCAGCAGAAAGAAAAGGACCAGGCTAAGGAAAAAAATATTAACCCGGTAGAAAAAGTAATAGCTTATGACGGAATCGCGATAGTTGTACATCCTGATAATCCTATAAAAGAAATTACGATGGAGCAGCTTAAGAAGATCTACACCGGTGCATATAAGAACTGGAAAGAGCTTGGCGGAGCTGACCAGCCTATCACAATTTTATCAAGGGAAAGTAATTCAGGTACATATGTATTCTTCCAGGAACATGTTCTTAACAAAGAAAATTATGCTCCTACTGTAAAATTGATGCCGGCTTCCTCATCAATAGTACAGTCTGTATCATCAGATAAATGGTCAATTGGCTATGTTGGTTTGGGATATACAAAAGAAGGCAATATTAAAGTTGTACCGGTAAAGAAAGATGATGCATCTGCAGCAATTATCCCTACCCATGAAACTGTGCTTGATAAGACATATTCAATTGCACGTCCGCTGTATCTTTACTTTAACGGTGAACCGGCAAACAATAATAAGCTTCTTCTTGACTATGCTATGTCCCCAGAAGGACAGAAGATAGTTGAAGAAACCGGCTACATAACTTTAAAATAAAATTAAGCTTAAATATTACCTGTATTGAATAAACAAAGGCTTAAAGCAAAGTTCATAAAATATTTTCTGCAGAGCTGTGGTTCTCTTTCGATAATCATAGTTCTGCTTATATTTTTATTCCTTTTCAAAGAAGCTATTCCGTTTATCGGAGATCCCGGACTTGGTGACCTGTTCCATAATATATGGAACCCCGTTTCCTTCCAAAAGGAAGAGTTCGGTATAGTTCCCCTGGTTACAGGCTCAATACTCGTAACGCTTCTTGCCACTGTAATTGCTATACCTTTCGGAATAATTGGAGCCGTATATATCTCTGAGGTTGCATCTCCGCGTGAACGGGAATTCCTGAAACCATTTATCGAGATACTGGCGGGCATACCATCAGTAGTACTTGGTTTTTTTGGATTGATAGTAATAGCTCCGCTTATAAAACAATTATTCAATTTAAACACAGGCTTAACTGCACTTACCGGAGCAGTACTTCTTGCCTTTATGGCAATTCCCACAATTATGTCGATCTCAGAAGATGCTATTAAAAGTGTGCCTTCAATATACAAAGAAGCTTCCCTTGCTCTTGGGGCAAGCAAGCTTGAAACGATATGGAAAGTGGTTGTACCGGCAGCGCTATCTGGTATTGTAGCATCTGTAATGCTTGGTATGGGCAGGGTGGTAGGTGAAACAATGACCGTTATGATGGTTACAGGCAACGCACCGGTAATAAGCATGAACCCGTTTACTTCTGTGCGGACAATGACAGCTACTATTGCCGCAGAAATGGGTGAAGTAACAATAGGCTCAAATCATTACATGGCATTATTCTGGGTTGGAATTGTACTGTTATTAATGACATTTGCACTGAATATGATCTCATTCAGAGTACTTAAAAAGTACGGAATGATAGATAAATAAATTTAATCAGTTTGAATAAAAAAAGAACAGGTGAGCGAATTATTTACTGGCTGATGCGGGGTATTACATACCTTGTAGTGGCATTTATCGCTTATATACTAATTGATATTCTTGTTCACGGGCTGCCTGCTATTTCCTGGGAATTTATTACGGGAATGCCGGAAAAAAGCGGTGCTGAAGGCGGAATTTTCCCTGCAATACTCGGAACATTGTTCCTTGTAATAGGTACTATTGCTGTAGCATTGCCGCTGGGGATGTTCAGTGCAATATATCTAACTGAATACGCAAAGCAGTCAAAATTCACACAGACGATCCGTATGGCAATTGTTACGCTGGCAGGTGTACCTTCAATTGTATTTGGTTTATTCGGGCTGGGTTTATTTGTAATAACGCTCGATTTCGGATCTTCTATTCTTTCAGGCAGCTTAACACTTGCATGTATGGTGCTGCCAACAATAATAGTTGCAAGTGAAGAGTCACTGAAATCTGTGCCAAAATATATGCGGGAAGGCAGCCTTGCATTAGGTGCAACTAAATGGGAAACTATCTACAAAAATATACTGCCTTATGCTTTGCCGGGAATGCTGACAGGCTCAATTCTTGGAGTCGGCAGAGCTGCCGGTGAAACTGCTCCTATTCTATTAACGGCTGCGGCATTTTTCCTGCCGGAGCTGCCAAGCTCTGTGTTTGACCAGGTAATGGCATTACCTTATCACTTATATATACTTGCTACACAGCACCCGGAAGCACAGAAGATATTACCAATGCAGTACGGTACAGCTTTAGTACTTTTATTTTTGGTTATCGGATTAAATTTTGTTGCTATAATTTTCAGGATAAGAGTACGGAAAAAATACAAATGGTAAAAGTAAAAAGATCATATTAAATGGCTGATATAAATACGGAAAATAAGATCAAGGTTCACGTTGAGAACATGAATTTTTATTACGGACCTGTGCAGGCATTATTCAATATCAACATGGATATTGCGGATAAGAAAGTAACGGCATTTATCGGACCCTCAGGCTGCGGTAAGTCCACTTTCCTGCGCACGCTTAACAGAATGAATGATATTATTGACGGCACCAGGCTTGAAGGAAAAATTCAGATAGACGGAAGCGATATTTATGACCCGATGACAGATGTGGTTGGATTGAGAAAAAAAGTAGGAATGATATTCCAGAAATCCAATCCGTTCCCCAAATCAATTTTTGAAAATATTGCATACGGTCCCAAGATACACGGTGTAAAGCAGAAGAACCAGCTTATGGAAATTGTTGAATCGTGTTTAATAAAAGCCGCACTTTGGGATGAAGTTAAGGACAGGCTGGATAAAAGCGCTATGGGGCTTTCAGGCGGACAGCAGCAGAGATTGTGTATTGCACGCGCACTGGCAATCAATCCTGATGTGGTACTGATGGATGAACCTGCATCGGCACTTGACCCAAAATCAACATTAAAGATAGAAGACCTTGTCAATGAACTTAAAAAAGATTATACTATCATCATAGTTACTCATAATATGCAGCAGGCAGGCAGAGTATCTGACTACACAGCTTTTTTTTATGAAGGACACCTTGTTGAGTTTGGTGCGACAGGTCAAATATTCACAAAACCGGCTCAGAAGCAGACTGAGGATTATATAACAGGAAGATTCGGTTAGAAAGAAGGATCAATTTATGCTGCATTACTGGCAGAGAGAAATAGAAAATTTAAAGAAGCTTATATTAAGCCTTGGAGCAATTGTTGAAGAGCAGATCCAGAGAGCAATGCTTTCACTGGAAAGGCGTGATACAGCACTTGCAGATGAAGTAATTTCCAGGGATAGGGAAGTTGATTCACTGGAAATACTTATTGAAGAAGAGTGCCTTAAAATACTTGCTTTATACCAGCCTGTGGCCAAAGAATTAAGATTTGTTGTCGCAGTTCTTAAAATGAACAATGATCTTGAAAGAATGGGAGACCTTGCTGCAAATATTGCCAAAAGAGCTAGGTATCTTTCCAAGAAAGAAAAAATTGACCTGATAATTGAATTCAACGATGTAAGCGATAAGGTTCAGAGTATGGTTAAAAAAAGCCTGGATGCGCTGGTAAATACCGATGTTGCACTGGCAAGGGAAGTGCTTGCTGCTGATGATGAAGTGGATAAGCTTACCAAGACGACATTAAAAAGAACTATTAACGCAATTGAAAAGGATCCTGAAAGGACAAAAGAGTATTTCAGTGTGAGATCTATTTCAAAAAATCTGGAACGAATTGCGGATTCAGCAACAAATATTGCAGAAGATGTTGTTTATCTTTGCAGCGGTGAGATCATAAGACACCAGTCAGAGGATTTTAATCCTGAAGATAATACTGAGAAAAGTTAACTCCGATAAATAGAATTTATTTTTTTAAGAGGGATCCTATCCCTCTTTTTTTATGCACAAAAGCTAAATATTACTCTATAAAAAAATCTATAAATAGTACTCCTTTTTTTTTGGTTATGTTTTTTGAACACTTTATATAATTTTAACATTACACTAACAAAAATTTAATAAAAAAGCTGAAAAATTAACTGTTTTCAGTGTTTTTTAACTATATTTGATAAATCTTAACATTTATGTTCAAAAGATTTCTGCCTAAACAAAATAAGTTCTTTGATCTTTTAATTGAGCTTACGGAAGCTGTACTGGAATCAGCAAGGATGCTTGATGAAATGATGGATAAGAATGAGAATTTTGCTGAGTATTCCAGTAAAATACATTTTATAGAAAACAGGTGTGATGACCTGACACACCAGGTAATAAATGATCTTAATGATACTTTTATTACTCCTATAGATAGAGAAGATATTTTCGCGCTGGTGAATTCACTGGATGATATTGTGGATACGATAGATACCATAGCATCCAGGATGAACATGTATAAGCTTAAAACACAGCTTCAGTTCGGCTCTCAGCTGACTGATATTCTGCTGATACAGACCGTAACCCTTAATGATGTAATCAAGAATCTGCAGAACCCAAAACAGACAACTGATAAAATTATGCAGGTTAAAACACTTGAAACCGAAGGTGATATTGTATTTAAAGATGCATTATTAAACCTGTTTGAAGACGAAAAGGATATTGTTGAGCTTATAAAAAAGAAGGAGATACTTGAAATTGTTGAGCGCGCAGTTGATAAGTGCCAAAATGCAGCAACTGTAGTAGAAGGAATCTTAATTAAGAATATGTAAGATATGTTTGAACTGGTACTTGTTGTTATTATTATTGCGTTGGTTTTTGATTTTTTAAACGGCTTCCATGACTCTGCAAATTCAATTGCAACAATAGTATCTACAGGAGTTTTATCACCGCAGAAGGCTGTACTTTTTGCAGCTTTTTTTAATTTTGCTGCCGCTTTTGCATTTGGCGAAGCTGTTGCAAAAACTGTTGGCAGCGGTCTGGTTAAGCTGGATGATGTTGATATTTACGTAATATTGGCTGGGTTACTGGGAGCAATTGTGTGGAATATTTTTACATGGTATTATGGAATACCTGTCAGTTCATCGCATGCATTGGTGGGCGGTTATGGCGGGGCAGCAATTGCAAAATTGGGCTGGGGAGTGATAATTTGGGCAGGTTATGAAAAAGTCATATTATTTATTTTTCTTGCTCCAATAATTGGTTTTGTTCTTGGTCTTATAAATATGCTCGTAACATCATGGGTCGTGAGAAATAAAAAACCGCGGCAGGTAGATAATGTTTTCAGAAAGCTTCAATTGGTATCTGCAGGGTTTTACAGCTTTGGCCATGGTTCTAATGATGCGCAAAAAACTATGGGTATAATTGTATCCGTTCTTGTTGCAACAAAGTATCAGGATCAATTTCACGTACCAATTTGGGTCATATTTGCATGTCATTTGGCGATAGGTTTAGGAACTATGTTTGGTGGCTGGCGAATAGTAAAAACTATGGGTATGAAGATTACAAAACTGAAACCGATAGGCGGCTTCTGTGCAGAATTTGCCGGTGCAACAACATTATTGCTGACTGCAATGTTCGGTATTCCTGTAAGTACAACACAAACGATCACAGGCTCAATATTAGGAGTTGGAAGTATTAAAAGACTCTCAGCTGTAAAATGGGGTGTAGCCGGTAAAATTGTTTGGGCTTGGTTCCTTACAATACCTCTTTCAGGTCTAGTCGGAGCTTTGTGTTACTATGCAGTAAGCCTATTTGTCTGATGTAGGTTTGAGAATTAATGGTATCTTGAAGATATTGAGTTAAATTCTGATATTTACACTCTTAATAAATCTATTCCAAATTAATATTATGAAAAAGGCAAATATTGGGCTTATTGTTGCTGCTTTAATTTTACAGTTATTTTCTTTCTTTCCTCTTAAATCTCAAAATAACCAGGAAACAGAAATTAAAACTTCTGTATATGTTGATCTTACCAGCGCAGGCGGAGATCATACAATGAAGATCGAAGTAGAGCCTCCTTATATTAAATCACAAACAATAAGATATTTAATGCCCAAGATCGTGCCCGGAACTTATTCAATTAACAATTATGGTCGTTTTATTAACGATCTTAAGGCTTATGATGCAGAGGGTAATGAGCTTAAAGTTAACAGGGAAGATACATGTGTATGGCTGATAGAAGGCGCAGACAGGTTAAAAAAAATAAGTTATCTTGTTAAAGATACTTATCACAATGAAGAACCGCCTATCTTATTTGAACCGACAGGGCTGTGCATTGATTCAGGTAAAGTATTTGTACTGAATAATTATTGCTATACGGGTTATTTTGAAGGCTACAGAGACTATCCTTATGCGGTAACAGTTACTAAACCACTGGGATTTTACGGATCCACAACGTTACCGGTTATTTCATCAGATTACAACACGGATATTTACAGGGCTAAAAATTTCTTCCAGCTTCATGATAACCCGATGATGTACTGTTTGCCGGATACTTCATCAATAATGGTTAATAATTCAAAGATCATGATATCGGTTTTTTCTCCAAATGGCAAAGTTACTTCTTCCTATTTAAAAGATAAGACCAGGGAATTATTTGAAGCACAGGTAAAATACCTGGGAGGATCTTTACCCACGGATAAATATACAATCCTGGTTTATCTTAGCGAAGGAATGACACTTTCAAAAGCTACAGGGGCATTGGAGCATTTTACTTCTACTACTTTTGTAAACGTGGAATCAACCAATGAGCAGTTCGAAAAACCTTTTAAAGATGTTGTTGCCCATGAATTCTTTCACCTCGTAACACCGCTTAGCATACATTCCCATGAAATCGGTGAGTTTGACTTTGATAATCCTGTAATGAGCGAGCATCTCTGGCTTTATGAAGGATCAACAGAGTATTATGCCCAGCATTCACAGGTTAAATATAAACTTACATCACAGGATGAATTTTTAGACAGGATGAAATTCAAAATTTTTGTTTCTAAGCTTATTTATAATGATAACCTGTCTTTTACTGAGCTGAGCAAAGGAGCATTGGGTAAATATAAACCTCAATACGGGAATGTTTATATGAAAGGCGCTCTAATAAACATGTGCCTTGATCTTTACCTCCTTGAGCTTTCAAACGGAAAATACGGGCTGCAAAACTTAAAATCTGATCTTGGTAAAAAGTTTGGAATAGAGAAATCATTTAATGATGATGAGCTTTTTGGTGTTATAACAGAATTAACCTATCCTGAAATAAATGAATTTATAAAAAAATATATTGAAGGGAATGAAACAATTCCATATGGTAAGTTCTTAGAGTTTGCCGGGTTTGATTATTATGATGAGGTAACTCTAAAAGTACCTGATATGTTAGGTTCTGATGTATCAAGCTCAGCCACCGGTGAAATTATGGTAACTAAAACCGGCGAATTTGGAAAGAAACTGAAGCTTAAAGCCGGGGATATAATTCTAAGTGTAAATGGTAAACAGATAAATATAATGAATCTGATCATGATTAATTCCGATTTTGAGAGGAATGTAAAGGAAGGTGATGAGGTCACACTTAAAATTGAAAGAACTTTAAAAGACGGGAAAAAAGTACAGAAAACACTGAAAGCAAAAACATCTCTAATAGATAAAACGGAAAAATATTATATAAGGAAAAAAGATAAGCCAACAGATAAGCAGTTAATTATCAGAAAAGCATGGCTTGAAGGAAATTAATTTTTATTTGGCTTTAATGATATTCAGGCGCATTTATGCGCCTTTTTATTTTATTCTATTTAAGAATTAATTACATTGAAATTAAAATAACATACATTTATGATTGTAGAATCTGGTACAGAATAATACAGTGCAGTCAGGAAATTTTAAATATAAAGCTCTTAAGGTTCACGGAACCAATGAGTGGTTATATGGTTCACAGAAAAAATACAGGCAGGTATTTGACGCAAACATTATCAAATATATATATGTGGAGCTCTCACTATTCAACCTGAAGTTTGATGAGGCAGACTGGCAGCTGACAGTAAATTTTAAGTCATATGATGCCAATAACTACCTCTTATGCGATCAGCCAGTATCTCAAACAGTAAAAAAAGAAGAAGATATCAGTTATATAAGGTACAGCTGGGGCAAAGCAGATCCAGGCGTTTACTGGACAAAAGGCGCTTACAGGTGGGAAGCATGGGTTGACGGTATGATGCTTGGTACAGCTTATTTCTATACAGTAAATGAAGGTGAGATTAAGCAGGATAGCAATCCATATTTCAGGCTTACATCGGTAAAATTATATGAAGGTGCTTTTGAAGATACACCTTTTGGACAAAGAAACTACCTGAAAACGCTCAGTACTGCAAAAACCCGGTATATGTGGATAGAAATTGAAGGTGATAACCTGCAGTTTGAAAAAGCTACATGGCAGGGAGAGTTCTTTATCAGGATAAGAAATAATGCGGGTGATAATGTAGCTGAGATAAAAGATTTTTATACTTATAATAATAATATGCAGACTATCCGGTTTAACCGCGGTTGGGGCGGAAGGGAGCCGGGAAGCTGGTATGATGGTGAGTATATAATTGATGTTGTAATTCTTGAACAGCTGCTTGGAACAGTGTACGTTACATTTGGTAAAGATGAGGAAACTGATCCAGATGCCGGTAAGTTCTTTTTGCCAGGTGAAAATAAACCTGTTGCAGGAGGGAATAAATCAGATAAAACTCCGGATAAACTTCCTACTGAAGCTGAGATAATGAAGGAGATCAATGAAATGATAGGGCTTGCCACTATCAAAGAAAACATCAATGATATGTTTGATTACCTCAAGTTTGTTAAGCTGAGGAAAGAAAAAGGGTTTGATGATTCAGAGAAAATTAACCTGCATTCGGTCTTTACAGGAAACCCCGGAACAGGCAAAACTAAAGTTGCAATGATGCTTGGGCAGATATACAAAAACCTTGGAATATTAAGTAAAGGACATGTTCACGAAGTAGATAGGGCTGACCTCTTGGGCGAGTTTATAGGTCAAACAGCGCCAAAAGTTAAGGAAGCAATTAAAAAAGCCCGGGGCGGGATATTGTTTATAGATGAAGCTTACTCACTTGCAAGGAAAGGTGACACAGAGAAAGATTATGGCAAAGAGGCAATTGAAATAATTTTGAAGGAGCTCTCAGATGGTCCCGGTGATATTGCCGTAATTGTAGCCGGTTACCCTGAGGAAATGGACTTTTTCCTTGGCTCAAATCCCGGACTTAGGTCAAGATTCACTCATTATTTCCATTTCCCAGATTACTCGCCAAGTGAGCTTCTTCAAATCGGGAATTACCACGCCGAACAGATAGATATTGACATGAATAAAGAGGCTGAAGAATATTTATATATTAAACTTGTTGAGGCTTACAGGGATAGAGATAAAACGTTTGGTAATGCAAGATATGTAAATTCCATTATAGATGAAGGCAAGATGAATATGGCTTTGAGAGTAATGGATGGAAGCATAAAACCCGATTCACTTGATGAAACGGCTCTTTCGACAGTTATTGTTGAAGATATTAAGGATATATTCAAAAAGAAGGAACATAAAGGCGTTGATATTCCCCCTGATGAAGAGCTGATGCGCGATTCACTGGCTGAACTGAACAAAATGACAGGGCTGCAGGAAATAAAGAACGATATCCATGAAATGGTAAAGCTTGTAAAATATTACAGGGAAATAGGAAAGGATGTAACAAAATCATTTTCGCTGCATACAGTTTTTACAGGCAACCCCGGTACCGGTAAAACAACGGTTGCAAGAATAATGGCAAGGATATTCCGTGCGTTAGGAGTGCTTGAACGCGGTCATTTGGTAGAGGTTGACAGGGAAGAGCTGGTTGCAGGGTATATAGGGCAGACAGCTATTAAAACCGCGGAGAAAATTGACCAGGCAATGGGAGGAGTTCTGTTTATTGATGAAGCTTATTCATTGATAGGCTCAAGTGAAAATGATTTTGGCAAAGAAGCTATTGAGATCATTTTGAAACGCATGGAAGATAACCGCGGTGAATTTGTGGTTATATGCGCGGGATATACGGGTGAAATGGAAAATTTCCTGAAGATGAACCCCGGTTTAAGATCAAGGTTTGACAGAAAATTCAATTTTAAGGACTACTCAGAAGAAGAATTGTTGGTTATTGCAAAAATTATTTTAACATCACAGGAACTGGTATTTGATAAAGAAGCCGAAGAACATTTCAAAAAACATATTGCTTCGCTTTACAGCGCAAGGGATAAATTTTTTGGCAATGCAAGAGAGATAAGAAAATCGTTAGGTGAAGCGGTTAAGAACCAGAATTTAAGACTTGCTGAGATCCCTAAGGAACAGAGAACACAGGAAATGATAAAGACTTTAACGTTAAATGATGTAGAGGAATTGACAACAGAAATTAAAGAAGAAAAAAGACTTGGATTTTAAAAATAAAACTAATTTACTTTAATGGAAATTATTATCCCAATTGCAGTTGCTGCATTAGTGATCGGTTTCTTTATGTATGCATCAAAAAGCGGTGCTAAATTACTTGCCGAAAGAGATGCCAGGATCAACAAAGCTGAAAAGGCAAAAGCAAAAATTATAGGATCACATCAGGTAGGTATTAGAGGAACAGGAACAGGCGGTCATTACCAGGGTTATGAGTTTACTTTGGAGGTATCAAATTCCTACAAAGAGCCTTACAGGGCAAAATCTGTTTGGGAAGTTTATCCAATGGGGGCACCAAAAGTACAGGATGGTATGGAAGTACATGTAAAGATAGATGCTGAAGATGACCAGGCAATTTACCCAATGGACCAGGGTTTAGCATATAGCTGGAACTTCCAGATGATGCATAAAAATAAAAAGAAATGAAGCTTCTTTTCTAAATATTGTAAATAATAATATTATGCTTGAAATAATTATCATTGCAAGTATTGTTGGCATAATAGCTGCATTTTATTTCCTGGGTACAAAGGGCGGCGGAAAACTATTAGCAGAAAGAAATGCAAGAATTGGAAAAGCTGAAAGTGGAATTGCAAAGATAATCTGTTCTGCACCGGCGGGTT
>JAPUEV010000210.1:12505-16450 GCA_027492415.1 Ignavibacteria bacterium | reverse complement strand
GGATCAGGCTGCTGTTCTCTTCTAGCCTGCCTGAGGGTTGCAATGTGATCGATATTTATGCAAAGTCTCATTTTATTAAGTGATTAATTTGAAAATAATTTTATAAAAGCATCTATTCCTATACCGTAAGTTTGAGATTTGTACCTTAAAACAGATATAACATCCACAAATATCATAACGCTCCAGTGAACAAGAAAACAGTAAATAAATGAATTGGAACGCCATGCCTGTATCCCGAGTATCAGCCCGGCAAATATTGAAGCGAAAGTTTCAATTTCAGGCTTTCCCCTGTGTAAGATAAAGAACGGTATCATTTGTATAAAAATTGCATAGAACCCGAACTTTTGTTTTAAGCCAAACATCATATAGCCGCGCCAGAAGAACTCCCATGCAAACATGTAGAACCCCACAAACAGCTCATAATAAAGCAGAACAGAGATATTTTCCCGTACATAAGGTCCACCCTGAGGATAAGTTCTTGCAAAGCTTTCGTTCCCCGAAGCGATCCAAAGGAAAGGCAGCATAACAGCTACAAAAAGGAGTGATGATTTCAGTCCGAATTTATAGTCTCCCAGCCTGAAGCCGTAATCAGAGGGCTTTCCTTTAAGTACCAGCGGAATAAGGATTATCGGAATTATGAACATCAGGAAACCATCAGCAGAGAACCAGTAAAGGGTTGAATAAAATTTATCATCGGTTGTATCAAATACTTTCCTGAAAAAATTTGGCGAAGCATATTGCATCGAAAGGAAGGTAATGACAGCAACACTCATAAAAATAAAGACCTCTTTAAAGCTTAAAGTCTTTATGGAATCTACAAGAGAGCGGATTTCAAGTTTAAATGAATTCAAATATTATTAATATTTCTTTTTGATTACGTATTGAATTGTTTCAGGCTTAACAGATATTACCGTACAGCCCGGGGGAATATCGAATACAGGCGTCAAAGAACCGGTGGAATCTGCGAGTATCTTCCTGTAATCTATTCTTGCCAGAATCTGTGTGTTATCAATTTTAGCAAGCTGGTTTACCCCTCCTTTAAGCTGGATAGAAACTGACTGCGGTATCAGGAGCACTTCTTTATCCTCAGGCGTTTCGGGAACTTTGATCTCGATATTACCGAATTCCTTTTCAGCGGTCGGTTCTATATTAATTTTCAGGGCTATTTCATTCTGCGAAAGCCATAAAATGTTAGTAAGGCTGTCTGATAAGTTAATATTCCGTATAATACCTGCATTAACATTATCAAATACAATTGTCCTGGTGTTAAAATGATCCAATGATTTCAGGATATCTACCGCTCCCCCTATCTTAATGCTGTCAGGTTCAAACTCCGGCTTACCTACTACCTGGTAACCTTCTTTGCACAGCACCTGCAGTCTTGAATTAATCTTAACATATTTTTCCTCATAATTTTCTATTTTCACATTAAGGGTTTCGGGGTAAACTCCTATTATCTGCAGATTTTGGCTAAGTCCCATGTTATTATCAAGATATTCTTTAGTCAGAATAACAAACTGATCTTTTTTACGCGCATTAATATCGTAAGTGAACTCGAGATTCAATGACGTGAACAATCTTATAAGATTCCACCCCACTCCGCGGAATTTCACCTCCAGGTTCAGCGGGATATTTCCTGAAACTGCATATGGCTTGTTTATATTGATCCTGACAGGAACAGTTTTTTCAATTTCGTAAGTTTGGTTAAGATTCAGGCTAAACCACAGCACTGCAGAAAGCAGGAATGAAGCTAATACTATGTGATATCTGAATTTTGCCAAATTTAAGTAATATTATTGTTTCAGCAAATATCTGCAATAAATTCATTTGTTTAAATCCTAAAATTACTCATAAAAAAACCTGCCTGAGGCAGGTTTTTAAAACTGAAATATGTGCTTATTTAATGTTAATTTTATCTTTCCAGTTATCATCACGGATTTCATTCTGAGCTGTTGAATGCACCAGAACATAATCACCAAAACCTGTACTGTTATCTACAAATACAAAGACTGCACCGCCCTGTACTTTATTATATGTCCATATTTCATAAGCTCTTGTAGAACCTTCATAAGGGAATCTTTCTATTTCATCATATTTGCCGTATAAAGCCATTATTCTACCCCTGTCAGTTTTCCAGCCTTCCCTGAAATCGCTTTTGAAATTCTTATTCGCAAAATCTATACGTGATAAATATTCTTTTTTTGTTAAATACTGCGAAATACCTTTCCAGTATTTGAACATATACATTCTTTTTTCATCAATAGATTTCAGGCCTTCATATTTATTCTTTTGCTGATCTGACATTATATAAATAGCTTTATTGAACTCACTATCAACCTGTTTTTCAGTTAATTTGGGATATTCACTCAGCAGGTATTCATTTTCAAGATCAGTTAATACACGGTTATCCTGTGCGGTATCGCTGTTGTAAATATAAAAATATTTATAAGCTCTCAGCAATTCTTTATTATTGCTGTCAGATAATTTAATATTCAGCAGGTACCTGTTGGAAGGCAGAGTGGAGATATCGATCGATCCGAATTCAACTTTGGAATCGCTCTTAAGATCATATTTTTTTGTATTAGATTTGATCTCTGTTCCATCCTGTCCTGCAATTTCAGATGTTACACTATAGCTCTCGCCAAGCTCCTCTTTGTTTAGATTATACAGCTCAAGATAATAAAACAGCTTGTTTATATTATTTCCAAAAAGGTTTGAGGGGTTTGGAGTTACTTCAAGAGTATTTTTAAAGAAAATATTTTTATCGTCAGCGCTTTTCACAATATCTGTACTTAGCTCAATTGTACTTAAGCTTAATTTATCACCCGGGAATGATTTTAATACTACCTCTTCTTCTGCATTATTTACTTTAGTTGAATCATTCAGATCACTTGCTGTCATTTTCAGAACATATGTGCCTGAATCCAGAAGTATGTTAATTTGTCCCGTCAGCCTGAAATCCTTATTATTACCCGAAGTATCTGCCAGAGTAACAGGAATCCGGAATTCTTTTACTACAACTGTTTTATTTGTGTTTTTATTCAGCACATCCAGAGCAAGTTTTCCGGTAGCTTCATACCCGGAAGCAGATTTTTTGAAAATAAGCTCTCCCGGCGTAAATGAAT
Source organism: Ignavibacteria bacterium (assembly GCA_027492415.1). Lineage (GTDB taxonomy): Bacteria > Bacteroidota > Ignavibacteria > Tepidaquicellales > OLB5 > OLB5. The sequence continues at coordinate 13,325 of JAPUEV010000210.1, read as the reverse complement.
AGTAAAATTCCAGGTATATCTTTGATCCTTCATCCCTGAAAAGTGCATAATCATAATCAAATGAAAGATTATTTTCAGCAAAAGATAGACCCTGTAAAAATATAAATGCGAGGACTGTAAATTTTAAACTATTATACATTGTGGTATTATTAACAATAGAAAATGCCATTTACAATAATGTAAATGGCATTTTCGTTCATAAATTTATTAAATTACTTAATTTAGAATCCCATTGTGAATGAGAACCACTGGTTTCCATTAAATCTTTCTGTTATTCTGTATGAATAATCCAATCCAAGCTTAACTGAACCAAAAGGATACTGTAAACCTACACCAAAAGAAGGTCCGAAGAGATTCTGGTCTTTTTTGGTAAGGCCATCTTCAGTTTTATAATCAGGTGTAAATGCATAAGCACCTCTTAAGAATACATAATTGTTGTAATTATATTCTAATCCAACTCTGTATTCATCGCTTGAAAAGTTGTTGTTCTGGAAAGTAGTAGAGAACTGAACATTGTTTTTCTTTCCCATCGGAACGTCGTAAGAAATACCGAGCTCTAATGTTGTTGGCAGAGAAAAACTCTGTAAAGTTACTCTTCTGGGTTCCTGTGTTGAACCTGATGGTGTTCCGGATGGTTCATAATACTGATCTAAACCGCTTCCGTCAAATGTCATTGAAGGACCAAAGTTCTTTAATGCAACACCGAACTTTAAGCCGGATTTTCCTGCAAGATACTGAAGACCGAAATCAACAGCGAATCCTGTTGATGATACTGTCAGGATCTGCTCGTAAATGATCTTTACTGTTGCTCCAAACAATA
>JAPUEV010000210.1:0-12495 GCA_027492415.1 Ignavibacteria bacterium | reverse complement strand
CTTATCAGACATCTTCCTTGCAAAAGAAACAGATGTTGTTAGATATGTTGGTGACCAGGTTTCACCGGTTCCGCTCGGACTTTCCAGAGTTGTAACCAGCTCATCACCGAAACTAAGCGATTTTAAGCTTGCGCCTAAAACACCCATTCCGCCAAGATCAACTGCACCTGCTACATAATTAATATTAATATCAGCAATGTATTTCATATGAGAAGCTAAAACCTCAGTTTTGCTGTTCATCATTGAAAGACCTGCCGGGTTCCAGTACATAGCATCTATACCTGATATAGATGAGATCATAGAGCCACTCAGAGAAGTGCCTCTTGATCCTACCGGAATTAATAATTCCGGTGCTGCAGAAGTACCGTATTTACTACGGTCTCCTGCAAAGCTAATGCTTCCAAACAGCAGTGTAAATATCAATGCTGATTTGGCAGCTTGTTTTATCTTATGATATAATTTCATTTTTAAGCTCCTTATTGATTTTTTTACAATACTGTTTAGAATGAATCAATTCTTTCTTCCGGTGTGAAGATAGCCAACTTGATCGTTTTGGTACCAATACCAGGGGCATCTATAAATGCAATATATATTCCGCTTGCTATAGGAATTCTATCTGTATTTAAAAGATCCCAATTGATCGTTGTTGTGTTATCATCTTTATTGATCTGTCTAACAAGATTGCCATTCAATGAATATATATATATTGTTGCTGTTTTAGGCATATTCATGAATTTTACAAATCTGTCAAACGGACTTGATTCCTGGGAGTGACCACCATAGTATGGATTAGGTACAACCCTTACTGTAGATAATTCTCCCCTGGAAGAAGCTAACTCAGTATTGCCAATTGTTGGAGCTGTTGAATTACCTGTTTCTATTACCGTAACAGTACCAGGTGACTGCTGGTATTGCAGTTTTGTATACGGAATAACAGTTAAAACATCACCGTTATTGAACGCAGGACCTGATGTTAACAGCCTTGGCTGCCATATATACATAATATCCATAGTCCTGAACTGACCGAGGAACTGGATATTTTTGGAAGTATAAAATGGGTTTGGATTTGGATCATATGTTGAATACATAACATATACAAATTCAAAACCGCCATCAGCAGTATTTTTTGGATTCCATGTTCCGCTTGAATCGTAATCAAGGAATGCAACGTTTAACTGGCGGGGAGTTGTTGAGTTTGTATCCTGCGGATCGTCAAGTTCAACCTTAAACGGTACATCAACATAATCCTGGTACGGTGATGAGGAGAATGAACCTCTGTACCTGTATGCTTTCTGTGTTGTTCCGAAAGTGAATTTAACTTTCTTTAAAGCAGATGTTTTCAGGAATACTGCAGTATCGATCTTACTTACAAATCCAATCCTGTATGCTTCACCTGAGGTCCAGCTTAGACCCATTGATAAGCTTTGTGCCGGCCTTGTAGTAGTACCAATTACTGTCCTTGTTGCTGCTGTATCAACACCGCCAAAGTTCAAAGTACTGCCTGAATAGGTCCAGCCTTTATTGTTAGACTGTGAACCTGCGACAGGGTCCTTAATTACACCGTAATTTGACCTGGTGATAGAATCAGCTTTAAATAAAATACCGTCTGCAATCTGCACATCAGTATTTGAAAGTGACAAGCTTACGTTATTTCTTAAAATAGTATCAACCTGTGCATTTTGAATTCTTACAACATTCCAGGAAGTATCAGATGTAAATACCATTTGATATCTTGCTGTTATCACCTTCAAAGGATCAATGATTATAGGCATAAATACCTTATCGGGTTTTGAAATTGTAAGCGTATCAAACTGCTTATTGGTAAATGATGTACCCATCATCGGTAAATTCGGGGTTACATTTATAAGCTGTGAAGAAACCGGATTTTCAAGAACTTTGAAAGGAGGTCCGGCATTTAAATTTACACCATAAGCTGTAACAGCCAGCCTGTATGTTGTACCGTTAATAAAGAATGTATTTACACCTGTCGGGAACTGGTTTGTTGATAATACTATTGATCTGCCAATACCATTATCATTACCAAATGCAGTAGGTTTAAATTCATACTGTGTTGTTCCGTTTGGCTGGGTTACTCTTACTGAATCATAAACGATCTTTATTCCGTTTACTTTATCGTATACTGCCAGTAAAGTACGGTCGGTTAAGTTCTCACCTGATGTTCCGGGCTTAATCTGATAGATATTATATCCTTCAAATTTCCAGCGTCCGGTATTACCTAAGTTATCATAAACATCGTATCCTTCAGAAATTGAACCCCAATATAATGTGATCTTTCCGTCTCCGTTTGCAACAGCACTAACCTGCGGTGCCGGTGGAAGAGGAATAGCTGCAAAGTTTGAATTATAGAAAGTCTGAACCCTTGAAGCATTATCAAGCAGTACGCAAACACTGTTTAAATTGTTTGAACCTCTGCCGATAAAAGCTCCGATAACTATTACCTGTGTATCAAGCGGACTCATAGTAAAAGGACCGCTGCACTGCAGGAATCTCTTGTCACCGGCTGTACTATCGTACCATCCGGATCTCTGACATGCATTACCATTGTACCTGTATTTTGAAGGTCCGCCGGTTGCAAAGTTTGTTAACGGGGTACCGCAGCCGTCTCTGCCGCGCATAAAATTATAAGCATAAATAGCCTGGTCAGGATCACCGGTACATTCATTACCGCCGTTTAAAAATGTGTTATAACTTGTTAAACCCAATGAATGGTATCCGATAAGTGTATCATACGGAAGGTAAGTTGTATCGTTTGGATTACCTGTAAATACATACGGACTCTGCAGGTATTTAAAACCGATACACGGCGGAGCTGCACCATAACCGCCATCATCTGAGTTATCAAAGTTATATATAAATCCTACGTTATTAACTGAATCACATCCTGCTGCATCATCATCAGACTGATTTCCGATATCAGCATCGTTACCGATAGCAGTATATACGCTATCCCAAACATCATTGCTCTTATTAATAACTTTCCATTTAACAAAATACATATCTGTTAAACCGGGTGATAAAAATGCAAAAGCTGTCATCTGAATTTCAACTCCTAAAGGTAATGTACCTCCGGGAAGTGATAACTGGCTTTGATGGATAGAATTAGTACAGTTGGTATAATCCATGAATACAGTCCAGATAATTTCATCCGGAGAAGCTTCACTGTTGCCAATTCCCGGCCTGTCGCCGCCGTTAAAATCAGGCTGGTAGCCCGGTATTCCGTTAACCTCAGTATATGGAGCACCTAAGTCAACCGGCCAGCTGGCCCATGAATCATAATTAACAGTATATTGCCTGTTAGCAGCAATTTTTGTCCTGGTTCCGCCGTTAACTAATGCCTGATCAATTAAGCTGACCTGGTACATTTTAAGCCTTGGATCAGAACAAACTGATGCTCCCGGTACCTGTCCGGGAATGGGAATATTACCCGGTGAATAATGTGAATCAAAGAATGAAGCTGCAAGCCTGAGATCACCATTAACTTTACCGCCAACCCATATACCTGAGGAATAGTCGATTGTTAATCTTTGGTTTGATGATACCGGCCAAACTAAACCAGCTACTGCACTTGTGAAAGTGATCTTATCATAGTTGAAAAGACCATCGCTCCTGAATACAGTGTTGATATTATTCACCTGGAGAAAATTATTTCCAACAGATGCACTCATATTCGGAAGGCTATTATGACCTTTTCGTTCTTTACTGTATGATTTTTGATATACAGGAGCGAAGAAAATAGCTCCTGTTATCAAAATCAGTAATATTTTTAAAGATATTTTTTTCATATTAGTTAACACTCCGATAATTAATTAAAAAATAATCTAAATCCAAGTCTTACCTGTCTGGGTGGACCGTAATTATTGATAGCATGTGACCTTATATTATAAAGATCAACTGCTTCCTGTCCATTCTGCTGTGCCCATAATCTGCCCGGGTAGCTATCTAACCATCCTGTGTTACCTGCTTCACCGGAAGTAGCGAACACGTCACTGATCAATGTCTGATCAAGTACGTTGATAGCAAGTAAATACAGGTTTGCATTTAATTTATCGAATATTTTGAATGTTTTATCAATTTTAAGATCAAGTCTTAAATTCCATGGTGAATATGCTGAATTAAGAGGAGCAATTGGCCTGTTTCCGCCTACTGAAGTAACTACTGCCAAAGGATCTCTTGAATTATCTGACGGGGTATAAGGCCTGCCTGAGTTAAATGATAATAAAGCATTTATTCCTAATCTTGAAAGAACTCCGCCCCAGAAACCTTTGGGAACGTCAGATGTACCCCATCTGTAGTCAAGTTCAACTGTTCCTGTATGCCTCTGGTCATAGTCTAAAGCTGTAGGAATTTTTGGAGCTTCATCGCCATTGTAAGCAATATTGCTCTGGCTATTGATATCAGATCCTGTTCCTGATGCAAAAGATAAACTGTAAGAAATTGAAGCTCTTAAACGGTTAATTCTTCTGAGGTCAAGACTGAAATCAATACCTCTTACTATACCAAAATCACCGTTATCATAAATTGCGAAGCTGTATGAATTATCCTGAGCTTTAATATTCTTTGCCTGGATAAGATCTGATGTTTCTTTATAGTAAGCTGTTAAACCAACTGTTACATAATCGCCGGCAGTGTGTTTTACACCAAGCTCATACGCAGTTGTTCTTTCAGGTTTTAAAAGCGGATTATTGAATACTGTGAAGTATCCTACACCGCCGTCTGCCAAATCTCTGATAACTCTCTGGTTTTCATAAAGATTTTCTAAAGCGGGCAGCTGGATGAATTTACCATACTGAGCATGGAAAATTGTTTTTTCGGTGATCGGGAATGAAAATCCTAATCTCGGACTTACTTCATATGTTTTTTCTACTTTTTTGTAATCAGCTTCATTTAAAACTCCATCAGAACCTTTTAAATTTTCATAATCTATAGGAACTAATGTGTTAGGATCCATGTAATCAACCCTTAAACCGATATTGGTATTAAAGTAGCTGAATTCCATTTTATCAAGAAAATAAAATGCGCCGATCCTTGGTTTTTTTGGAGCTTCTGTAACATTCAGGCCGCCTACATAATAATCATCTTCAATTTCATTGCCAAATACGTCATAACCGTATGCTTCCATAAAGTTAGCATTTGCGTCATTTTCAGTCACAACCGGATAGTTTACTACGTTACCATTACCGTATTTATTCGGATTTACGATCGATCCAAAGCCGATAACATTCGCGCTGTAGTTTCTTACTTTAAACTGTTTATATTCTCCGCCAAATTTCAATTCGTGGCTTCCGAATTTTTTGGTGAGTACCTGGTGTGTAACATTCAGGTTAAATGATAATGCCTGAGTTTTTTTCTTGTCATACTGTCCGCTTACTGTACCTGGTGCCCTGAATACACGGAAATTAGCACTTGATGATACTGTTCCGCCTGGACCCGAGATACCGGGGACTGTGTTTGTATCACCATATGCAAGTATTGAAGGATACAAGTATCCGTCTTTGCCGGGTAAGCTTGAAACTAACTCGTCAACAAAGAATACTCCATCACCTCTTTTATATGTACTCTGCAAGTATGATGCCTGCAGGTCATAAAATGTTTTTGAACCGAAAGCCTGGTTTATTTTTACATAACCCTGCTGGTTATTATCTTTTACTATCGGGTTATGATATGAATTAAATAGTCCGAAAGAACCTGTCCATAGCCTTGATGTCTCATCATTGCCAAAATATCCAGCTGTTAAGTTTATCTTAAGCTTGCCTTTGGTAATTTCATCAATGCTGATGTTGGTTTTACCGGAATATGACTGACCATTTCTTGAAAAGTTAGGAAGTATTCCGTCCGGTGACCATAATGTAGCAACATCTGATGCTATTGGCTGATCTACCAGATTAAATGTTTTTTCATAACTACCAAAAATTGACCAATATTTGCTTAATTTCTTTGTTGGAATAACCGGACCGCCAAGGCTTACACTGTAAATATTATAACCCTGAGAAGTGGTCTTTATATAGTCACCTGCAATTACGTCAGAAATTACCTCTACTGAACCTGTGTAATTTGTCTGTGCAGATTTAGTTGTAACGTTAATAACACCGCTAAGTACGTTACCGTATTCAGCGCTGAAACCGCCTGTTAATACAGCTAATTCCTGTAATGCACCATTAGATACATTTGCCGTAGAGCCTCTGTCTAAAGGATTGTTTGTAACAACACCATCAATAATGATCTGTGTTTCACCGTTTCTGCCGCCTCTGATGTTAATGTTCTGACCTTTTTCATCCTGAACAACACCGCTGGTTTTAGCAACGATATTTTCAATTCCGCGGATACCGGTATTATCAATGAATTCAGAACCAATGATCTTTCCGCTTCCGTTATCTATTGTTTTTCTTTTCGCTATAATAACACTTGTATCAAGAACTACTCCGCCGCCCTGCGACATTGTAAAATTGATCTCTGTGGTAATATCTGCGCTTACTTTTACATCTTTCTGTATCTGTGATTCATAACCTACATAAGTACATTTTACTGAATATGTACCTACCGGAACGTTCAAAATAGCGAACTGGCCGTTATCGTCAGTACCTGTCCTGAACTGTGTTCCTTCAATTTCAACTCTGGCGCCTATCAAAAGCTCACCTTTATCATCCCTGACAACACCGGAAATCTTACCGGTAGTACCATAGAACTCTTTGCCCGAGGAGAAGGCACTATTTACCGCAAATGTTAAAATTAAAAGAAGGGCTAAAAAGAAATGGTTAAATAGCCTCATTTATATTACCTCCGATTTGTTATTTTAAAGAAAGCCCCGGCAGGTATAATACATTATACCATACCAGGGCTTCTTAAACTGTTTAGTTTTTACTTTACTAATACCATCTTTTTAGTATCAACAAAGTTACCAGCTGTGAGTGAGTAGAAATAAACACCGCTTGGTAAATTATTAGCTTTTAATTCATATTCAAATGTTCCGGCAGCAACATTCTGTGAAAGAAGTGTTGAAACCAGTTTGCCTGTTGCATCATAAAGCTTTAATGAAACGTTTCCGCTTACCGGAACTGAGAAGTTGATCTTAGTTGACGGGTTGAACGGATTCGGATAGTTCTGCATTAACTGGTAGCTTGCAGGAACTTCGTTGCTGATAGGTGTAATTCCGATTGGATCATTGTAAGCAACTTTAATATATACCATCTGTGCTGTTGAAGCAGGTGCACCGTTTACGTTACTGCCCGGTACTGAGTCACTCTGTGAAATTAAATGTAAATAGTGATTCGGACCAGCTGCATCGTAGCTGTTGCTTGGAGCAATTGCTACATAACGATAGTCTCTTAACGGACCAGAGTTGTTTGTGCACTGGAACGGTGTTGACCATGATGTACCGTTATGTGTTGAATATGATGTATAGATATCAAAGAAGTTGTTACCAATCTCGTTGGTATCATTTCTTGCTTTGTTATAAGCTACATAGATAGCATTGTTATCTTTTGACATACCAACAACGCCTCTTGTGCAAGATACAAATACGTCATTTGTTGTGTTTGAACCGCTTAAACCAGGAGCCTGGTCGATTGTAACATAGTTACCGCCATTGATAGTCGGTGACCAGAATACCATCTTTGAAGATAAGCCGGGTGTGAATGTACCTGCAACCGGATCAACGTGAGCTAAACCAATAACAACGCAAGGCTCATTGCCTCTGTATATCATATTAATGCTTCTGATAGCGCCTAAGCTGTCAGCTGCATTCCAGTTCAATATTGTCTGTGGTGCACCGAATGTAACACCGCCATTAGTTGACTGAACTAAAATAGCGCCGTTTGTTAATGTGATAGCAGCAACGCCGTATCTTGTACCATCGTTTGAAATTGCAACTGAATACTGCTCAGCAGTTTCACCGTTTGGTGTTACCTGCCAGCCTTTAAATGTGCCAGGTGCGTTTAAGTTTGTGCAAACATTATAGAAGCTTGAATCAACGCCATTCTGTGATGCAGCAAATAATACCTGATTATTTGTCGGGTTATTATAAGCATAGCACCATATGTTTCCGAGTGCCGGGCTTGAAAGACCTGGATCTAATGTTGTCCATGTACCTGCACCAGCAAAAACGTCAACAAACATATAACCTCTCTGTGTAGGGTCATTTTCTGAGCAGTGAGCCATAATAATAGCTCTGCTGTCATTTGTTGCAGTTATGCACGGGAAGCCGGCTCTTGTTGTAGCAACAACACCGATGTAATCCCATGATGTACCGCCATTACTTGTATAGAAGTAACGTGCATTTCTGTTTGTCCAAGATGGACCCGGATCAGTTGATGTCATAAATACTGCATGCATTTCAAGTGCATTAGCAGGATTCTGCCAGATATACTGGATAACTGAGTTTGACTGTAAGTCATACTGAGTTCTTGCATTTGTATTTACTTCTGATATTGTTACAGTACCAGTCATATTGCTGAAATTCCTTGGGTATGTGTTCATATCATACTCAACCCTGGTAGAGTTATACACTAAAGGACCATTATCTCCTCTTAATGCGTCACCATTCCATACAATTTTGTAGCTTTTGTTCTTATCTGTTGAAAATGATGAATTGATCGAACCGATCATCACTATCGCCAACAAAAGAGTAAACAGATTTTTGTACATTAGTTTTTTCTCCTATGTTTTTTTGAATAATTTGACATTTTTGCTAATTATTTGAATTCAATATAATAGATTTAAATAAACTTGTCAAGTAATTTAATTATAAAAATAAATTTTAGACTTGTTAATTTTCCATTAAATTATTTAAAATTTGAAGCTTTTCTTTTAATATCTAACTGCCTGTTAAACAGCACAAGCCCGGTGAAACTCTCATTTTAAAACAGGCAAAATCACCGACACATTTTACGATGAAGCATTTATTGATGCTTTAAAAAAACAAAAAAATGCTTCAGCATAATAAAACTTCTGCTGTCCTTGTGAAAACTGTGTTTATTTGTGGAATTAATTATACAATCTAAAAATAAAAGTAAACATTTTCAATGCTTATTTACATTTGAAGCAATAATATTTAAGCTTATTCAAACAGTTTTTACTTTATCAAAACCATTTTCCGTGCAATGGAATTACGCCTGCCTGTTATTTCTTCGGTATACTCCATTACATAATAATATACACCGCTTGAAAGTTCTGATGCATTGAAATCAGTTTTATATGCACCCGCAATAAATCTCTCTGATACTATTATTGAAACAATTTCTCCGATAGTATTATATATTTTAATTTTTACACCCGATGTTCTTGGTATGCTGAACTCTATCTGCGTTACAGGATTAAACGGATTGGGATAATTTTGCCTGAGAGAAAATTCTTCAGGAATTTCCGAATGAATATTTGAAACACCTAAGCCAAATATATGCTCAACTTTTGCAAACATCATTTTTGATATTGATTCCCTTGAGCCATTCACTGAACTTCCCGGAATAGAATCCTGCTGTAATACTAAAAAATGATAAATGCCTCCACTTGTGATCAAACTATTTTTATTGCTGCTGCTCACATATCGGTTATCTGTTAACGGTCCGCTAATATTAGTAACAGCAGCCGGTCTTTTCCAGTTAACTCCCCCATTAGTTGTTAATGTACTGTAGATATCAAAATAGTTATTTCCTGCAATATCTGTATCACTTCGTGCTTTGCAGAATGCAGTTAGTATAGAGTAACCATCCGTGGAATAGCCTAATACCGGTCTGCACACTGATGTATACAGATCATTGATTGGATTAGTGCCGTTCATTCCAATTGCTGTATCAACAATAACGGGAATGCCGCTATTAATATTCGGTGACCAGAACATAATTTTACTTATAGAACGGGGATTATAAGAACCATCAGGAGTACGTTTACAAACTTCAAATACAACATTTGCTGTATCACCGTTATAAGCACAATCTAAACCGCGCAGGGCTGCCAGGCTGTCTGTCTGGTAATTTGCTGTCCATATATTCACAGGAGCTGACCACGTTATTCCTTCATCTGTTGATTCAGTAAATTTGACAGAGCCCGGAGGAACATTTGTATATTCGGTTGTAATAAATGAAATCCCGACTTTACCGGTGGCTGAAACTCCAACCGCGCATATCAACGGTTGTGAAGCCGTATCAACATACGTGTAACCAAGGAATGTGCCCGGTGAATTTAAATTTGTACATGCGTTCCGGTAATTGCCGGAAGTAAAGAACACTTTATTGTTATTTCTGTTTACTGCACATACCGGAAATACCGGGGAAAACAGATTAGCATTTCCGGGATCTAAGGTAATCCAGGTTCCTGCTCCTGCAAACACATCAACATACATATAACTTCTTAATCCCCCAAGATCAGAGCTATTTGCCATAATAATGGCGCGGCTGTCATTTGTAATACCAAGGCTTGGATAACCGGCACGTGTTTGAGCAACTTCTCCTATATAATCCCATGTTACCCCGCCATTTGGAGTATAAAAATATCTTATGTTGCGGTTTGTGTATGCAGGACCGTGATCAGATGAAACCATGAAACAGGCATGCATTTCCTGCACATTGCTTGGGTTTGCTTCTATCATAAAGCTTGAACCAATTGACTGCAGGTCATAATAAGTACGGGCTGCAGGATTAACTTCAGTGATTGTTACTGAAATTGTTGGATCAGAGAAGGATAAATATGGATGAATAAAGAATAATACATTAATCAACAGGGCAAGAAGAAAGGTCTTCATAATATTGGGATTATTTTATATTACCATTACAAAAATAACTAATATTTATCAAATTAAAATCTGTAAAAATGAAATATGAAATTACACTCAATTCAATATAATATTATATCATTTTTAATGAATTGATATACTACACTATAATATCCATATTTGCGGTATATGATAAGACTTTTTGAGTGGTTTATCGATAGATTTGAGTTCTTCTTCCTTGAAGTTGGCAGGATAAGTATGCTGATTTGGGGTATTATAGTAAGCTTTCCCCGTGTTTTCAGGGATAGAAAGCTGATTTTGGACCAAATGGAGCATATTGGCGTGGGCTCAATACCCCTTGTGATTATCATTGGATTTTTCACCGGGGCAGTATCCGCATGGCAGGCTGCTTACCAGTTCCAGGGATTTATTTCACTTTCATATCTTGGTTCAGCTGTAACAAAAGCTATATTTATTGAGCTGGGTCCGGTTTTAACAGCCATTGTTCTGGCTGGCAGAATTGGCGCTTCAATAGCCGCAGAGCTTGGTACCATGAAAGTTACAGAACAGATCGATGCACTGGAATCACTTGCAATAAACCCTGTCCGCTACCTTGTTATGCCGAGATTTCTTGCCAGCATAATTATGCTGCCGGCTTTAACTATCATTGCTAACTTTATTGCTATAATGGGTGCTTTCCTGGTAGCTTACTTTTTTCAGGATGTTTCATTCCAGGTGTTCTTCAACAGCGCAAAACGTGTATTTGATATAAAGGATATAGCAGGCGGTTTGATAAAAGCATTCTTCTTCGGCGCTTCAATATCAATACTTGGCTGTCATGTTGGCTTAAATGCAAAAGGCGGCGCGCTTGGTGTTGGTAATGCAACTATCCGCGCATTCGTACTTGCAGCATCTATGACGCTTATACTTGATTATATATTGTGGACAACGATATTCGGGTAATTTTTTTATTACTGCCTGCATAGAGCATACTGGTAACAATTATAAAACAAAAAAACCGTTTGGATATACTAAACGGTTTTTTTATTATTCTGAGTCTTTTAATCTTTCAATCTGTAATTTGTAATCTGTAATTGCTAATACATTTCTACAAGTGCTCTTGCCATGATCATTTTCTGTACTTCGCTTGTTCCTTCGCCTATAGTAGTAAGCTTTACATCGCGGTATAATTTCTCTACAGGGAATTCTTTAATAAACCCGTAACCGCCGTGGATCTGTATCGCCTCGTTAGTAGCTTTTGTTGCAATTTCGCTGGCATAATATTTTGCAAGGGATGCCGCAAATTTAAAATCCTTGCCTTCATCACGCATTATTGCAGCTTTATATGTCAGTAATCTGGCTGCTTCAACTTCAGTAGCCATATCAGCAATTTTGAACTGAATACCCTGGAATTCTGAAAGTGACTTGCCGAACTGCTTGCGCTGCTTAGCGTATTTAATTGAATGCTCAAGCGCTGCCTGTGCTATTCCAACTGAAAGTGCCGCAATTGAGATCCTTCCTCCGTCAAGTATTGTCATACATTGCTTAAAGCCTTCACCTTCTTTGCCTATCAGGTTTGCCGCCGGTACCTTACAGTTATCAAATATCAGCTCGCATGTATCACTTGAACGCATTCCCAGCTTGTTTTCCTTTTTGCCTACTGAAAATCCTTCAAAGCCTTTTTCAACTATGAACGCTGATATACCTCTTGAGCCTTTAGATTTATCTGTTACCGCAGTTACAACCGCCGTCTGGCCCACGCCACCCTGGGT
>JAPUEV010000209.1:1666-17055 GCA_027492415.1 Ignavibacteria bacterium | reverse complement strand
CCTTGCCAGTATTTCTCCTTTTGCGTTCAGTATATCCAGCCGCCACAGACCAGGATCAGGCTGCGTTAATCCTAAAGCGCCGCCTTCGCGTCTCTGCGTGCAAAGCTTTTTATATAAATCATACCAAAGCAATAACCCCCATCTGAGTATTCTGTATTTTTAACATAATGGTACAATCCCGGTAAATAAGTTTTGATAGATTCCGTCCCCCCACTGTCTTCGCCAGTTCTTCGATTTCTGAAAGGGGGGATGTGATCTCTGCTTACAAAAAGAACCACAATTAATCGTTTACCTTTCATTTTCATTAAGCTTAGTCGGGGGTTCCGCTTTTAAATTCGGCCCTGCGGTAATGGCTTTTGTTTTTACAAACTTCTTAAAATTTTCCTTGCATTTGCAATCAACATATATTATATTACAGAATATGCATATTGCATATATATATTTAATACCATTATAAAAATTTAAATCACATGTCACACACAAGTCATCCGATGACTTTCCTCCGGACTGTTCGAAGTATCGCTGGAATCATTCGAAGTATCGCTGGAATCGCCCCGGGTTCCGCTGGAATCGTTCGAAATATCGCTGGAAAGTCACATGCTTTTGCCGAAAACAGCTGGGAATCGCTGTCCAGCGTTCGTTTGATAGAAAAACAGGGTTTCCGCTGGAAAGTGACTGGAAAGGGTTATCATGTATTATTCATCCGATGAAACCGGAGTCATCTGTATTATATTCATCCGATGACTAAGTTTATGGCTAATTAAATATCATCAAACTATTAAGAAATCAAAACATTTAGTATTTGTTGCCTTTTCAGTCATCGGATGAATAAAAGCCGAAATTTTTAATTAATTACTAATTATGGGAATTTTATTTGTAAATATGAATGTTTATCTTGCAAAACCACAGTTTAACAATTCTTTCTCCGGCAGCCACAGCATTGAATACCAAAAAATTAGGTCAAAATTGAGGAACACCCGAATTAATGAATATTTCGTATATTAGTATATTGAATACAAAAATTTTTAAAATACCTGCGGTATTAATATTACTTATTTTGGTTAATGCTGCTTTTTCACAGCAATCAGGCAGCAATAATATTGTATTAAAGCTGAAAGAAAGATCGGCTTTAGCTGACTCGCTGAAGAATTCTTCAGAATCATCTGTTAACATGGGAAGCCAGCTGCCAAAGGAAAAATATAAAGTTAACTACATCAAGCTAGGCGCTATTACCGGCATTACAGCCGGCGCGTTTTTATGGCTTCACAATTACCAGAAAAATTCATGGTGGGCAGGCCAGCGCGGAAAATTCCATTTCCAGAATGACTGGGATTATGCAATGAGCGCGGATAAAGCGGGTCATTTTTTTGACGGAGCACTTATACAGGCAATCTATAGAGGCGCACTTGAGTGGTCAGGGTTTTCACCAACTGCCTCGGTGTGGCTTGGGGCAGCATTCAGCCTGGCATACATGACCGATGTGGAAATTGAAGACGGCTTCGCAACTGACTGGGGCTTTTCATTGGGTGATGAAGCCGCTAATCTGACAGGAGCTTTATACCCGGTTGCGCAGTATTACTGGAAGCCGCTGAGATCATTTAATTTTAAGTGGAGCTACTACCCTTCCACTGAGCTGACTACCGGGCAAAAGAACGGAGCTTTCCTTGATGATTATGACGGGCAGACAATGTGGCTCTCTGTAAATATCCATGACTTACTCCCGAAAAAAGCAAAGAATTTCTGGCCCGATTACCTGAATATCGCAACCGGATACGGTGTAAGCAATTACAAGGACCAGCAAAACAGGTATCAGAATTATTATATCGGGCTTGACCTCAACTGGGAAAGGATCCTCCCGGGTAAATCAAAATTCATGATGTGGTTCAAAAATGTTATCAACCATTTCCGCTTCCTCCCGCTTCCCGCGCTTCAGTTCAATAAAGAGGGCGTTCACTATAAAGTACACTGGTAATGAGAAAATTAATACTGAATATTATTGTTTTATCTCTCCTCTCATCCGCGGGCATTTATGCCGGCGATAACAGTTCATTTGGCAGCAGCAATGATCCTGAGATCAGGCTTAAGCTGAAGGAAAGATCTGAACACTCCTTGCTTTATGAAAAGACCAAGCCGCAGCAGAAAAAGTATGACCTGATCGATAAGGATAATTTCACTTTAAAGAATTATCACAAGATGAAGCCTTATAAGGTAAACCCGGTTAAGATGACAGTACTGGGCGTAGTTGCCGCGGGAGTGTTCACCGGATTCCACATATATTACTCCAACACGTGGTGGAAAGATAAGCGCGACTATTTTAAGTTTGCCGCCGATGGTTATTACGCAAGGAATATTGATAAAGCCTCTCATATATATACTGCGAACTTCTTCACCGTAGCTACATCAGTGGCGTATGAGTGGACGGGGCTCTCGCCAAAAAAATCGCTGCTATTTGGCGCGTTAACCTCGCTGGCATATGAAACATATATAGAAGTGAATGATGGATTTGCTCCTAACTGGGGCTTTGACTGGGGTGATATGGGCGCTAATGTTTTTGGAGCAGTATACCCGTTCCTGCAAAGTATTGCTCCCCCGCTTCAGTATGTGAACTTTAAGTGGTCATTTAAGCCTGAGTGGCTCAAGAAAAAGGTGGCAAACCAGGATGACCTGCTGGATGATTACACCAATATGACCTTCTGGCTAAGCGTTAACCCGATGATAGCATTGCCCAAATCGGTAACAAAAGCCAAATTTTACCCAAATTTCCTTGCATTAGCGCTTGGAATGAGCATCAGCAATGCCAGCCATGTAACCGGCAGCTCCTCAGCCAAAGTTCAATGGCTCTTAGCCCTGGATATTGACGTGAAAGAGCTTCCCGGTAAGTCAGATTTTATGGTAAAATTCAAGAAAATCCTGAATTTTTTCCATTTCCCCATGCCTGCAGTAAAAATTTCTCCTGAGGGAGTCTGGTATGGACTTTATTTTTAAGTATTTTTCTTTTATTTTTGTAGCTTTAACAGAAAATAGAATCATAAAGACCAATGGCTAAACAACAAACATTTGCGGATAAAGCCGGAAAATTAGGCAAAAAAGCCGCTACAGTAATTGATCCGGAAACAGGAAAAGAGACAAAGCTTCTTAATGTTAAATTCATTGAATCCGTTAAGACAGAAAAAGGCACCTGGAAATTCCTTGAGAGAATGCAGAAGGTGTACGAAACATCATTAAAACCGTATAAACCGCAGTAACCAAAATTTAAAACAGAATTTCGAAGATAAGAATCATTTAATCCGGAAGAGAAAACAGCAATGTCAAAAGTTTGCGAATTAACAGGAAAAAAGCCGCTATCAGGAAACCACGTTTCTCATGCGCACAATAAGACAAAAAGAAAACAGCTCCCTAACCTGAGAGTTAAACGCATTTGGGTTGAGGAACAGAACAAATACGTTACTTTAAGGATATCAACCAGCGCGCTAAGAACCCTGAAGAAAAAGGGCTATGCTAAGATGGTTGCAGAGCTTAAGAACGCAGGCTGATCTTTTTATATTAAAAGTTTTTGAAGGGAGTGTAAACCTCGTTTACACTCCTATTATTTTGTATAAGAGTAAATTAAAATACTGTTAAACATTCCAACTGTGCCAGGTACCCCGCAAATAAGCGTAATCATTCCCACACTGAACGAAGAAAAGCTCATAGTTAAAACTCTTGAGCAGTTCCCCAAAACCCTGAAAGAAAAATATAATATTGAAGTAATAATTTCAGATGGCGGCAGCACAGATAAAACCCTTGAGCTGTTAACCGGCACTGTTGATAAGGTAGTAAATGCCGTAAAAGGGGAAACGCAGAATATTCCCAAAGGCAGAAATGCGGGAGCCAAAGCTGCATCAGGTAAATACCTTTACTTCTTAAATGCTGATACATTGATAGAAGATACCGGGAAGTTTTTTAAGCAAACACTTAACGCTTTTAAAGATGAAAAAAATTATGCCCTCACATGCCGGTTCCATGTATTCCCTGATGATGTAAGGCTATCGGATAAGCTGTTTCACGGGTTCTATAATAATTATGTAAGGCTGCTGAATAAGGCTGGTATGGGTATGGGCAGGGGTGAGTGCCAAATGGTACGCGCTGATATCTTCAGCAAGGTGAATGGCTATAATGAGCTTTTGGCAGCCGGTGAAGATTATGACCTGTACAGGAGGATAAAACTTTCGGGCAAAGGTAAGATAAAGTTCCTGAACGGGCTGCTTGTATTTGAATCACCCCGCAGGTACAGGAAATTTGGTTACATTAAAGTATTCGGTGACTGGACGAAAAATTCATTTTCAGTGTTCTTTAAAAATAAGTCTATCAGCCAGGTATGGGAACAGGTAAGATAGTAAAGTATTTCAAATACCAAAATCCCAAGCCGGTTAATTAGTTAGACGCTTAAATATTTATCTGTTACAAGATAATTCTTTACATAATCTTCAATTGCATCTTCAATTTTCATTACCGGTTTTGTATAACCTGCAGCCTTTAATTTTGCCAGATTTGCCTTGCTGTAATACTGGTATTGGTTCTTAAGCTCATCGGGCAGTTCAACAAACTCAATTTCAGGCTCTTTACCCAGTGCTTTAAATATTGCATGTGCTACAGTGAGCCATGTATTAGCTTCACCTGAACCTACATTATAAATACCGGTGGCATTTTTGCCTTCTTCGTTAAATGGATCAAAGAACAGGGTCATTTCAACCGCATCCTTTACATAAACAAAATCACGCTTCTGCTCGCCATCTTTATACTCAGGGTTCATTGATCTGAAAAGCTTAAGCTTACCTGTTTCCTTTACCAGCTGGTATGATTTATTTATCATACTTTTCATATGCCCTTTGTGGTTTTCATTGGGTCCGTACACATTAAAGTACTTTAGCCCGGTGAACTTTGTATCAAGCTTGTTTTCAATTACCCACATATCAAACATTTGTTTGGATAGTCCGTATTTGTTAAGGGGCTTTAGTTTTGGGATTATTGCAATATCATCATCAAAGCCTTCAGAGCCATCACCATAAGTTGCGGCACTTGATGCATAGATATACTTGGCATTATTCTTTAAGCACCAATTGCCAAGTGATTTAGAATACTCAACATTATTTTCAATAAGGTAATCCATGTTGCTCTCTGTGGTAGAGCTGCAGGCTCCCATGTGATAAATAGTATCAACCTTATAATTAATAGCACCTGTATTAATTTTTTTCAGGAATGAATCTTTATCAATAAAATCTACAAAATCCAGCTCTTTCAGATTCAGCTCTTTGGTACCATTTGTATCTTCATCAACAATTAGTATATCATGATTTCCGAGGGTATTCAGCCTCCAGCAAATCGCGCTCCCGATAAAACCTGCACCGCCAGTAATAATTTTCATTTAAGTAATATTTTATTTACAAATTTACGTTTTTAAGGCATCTAATTCAATTTATTAAAGATAACTGCATAATTAATTTCCATTTTTCAGTAGAAATTGTATGATGAAATCATTAAGTTTCCTTAAATTCAAAAAACAAAATACTTAACCAATGGGGGTAATATGAAAAAAATTTTAACTTTATTACTGTTCCTTGTTCTTTTTACACCTTTTACATCTGCACAAAGAATTGTTTTCCAGTCTGATTTCGAATCACTGCCTCTCCAAAGCCCTGATAGCATTCCCGTTGGCTGGGTTAAAATTGATGTTGATAATAATTATCCTGCTATTGGCTGGGCTGTAAGGGATACAAGTGTTCATTTTGGGAATGGACCAACCAGACCCCGGGCAATCGGCACTAAATCATTAGAAATTCCCTGGTATGCAGGTCAAGGTGGCAATGGAATAAATGATGATTGGGTATTTACATCAACATTTTCCGCACAGGCTGGTGATAGCTTGATCTGGATGATGCTGATAGGTTCTGACTCCACATATCAGCCGTATCTTGATACAATGCAGGTTTATGTATGCTTTGATCAGGATCCTGCGGCAGTGATCACAAAACTTGCAACAATAAAAAGCCTGGATTCAAGCGGCACACCATTGAACACCAATGATTGGACACAGCATAAATTCGATCTCAGTGCTTATGCCGGCCAAACAATTTGTATAGGATTCAGGTACAATATGAATACTGCAGTTGACGGGTTATGGTGTAATATCGATAATGTGTTTATTGGTAATCACAGTGCTATCGGGATACAAACTATAAGCAATGAAGTACCTCAAAGATTTGAGCTTAAGCAAAATTATCCCAATCCTTTTAATCCGACTACGAATATTGAATTCAGTATTGCAAAAACCGGCAATGTTAGCCTTGAGATATTTAATTCTTTGGGACAAACTGTTTCCACACTGGTTAACCAGGAGTTAAAACCCGGTACTTATAAATATGACTTCAATGCTTCAGGTCTGCCAAGCGGTTCATATTATTACAGGTTAACTTCAGGAGATTTTATCAAAACGAACAAAATGATTTTAGTAAAATAAGGTCAATAAACAATTATTAATTAAAGGACGCTATATATAGCGTCCTTTTTTAAAAATAAGTACAATTTGGTATTAACTTTGGAGAAACCAGTTTTTCGGTAATTTCAAATACCCGATTTAATATACGTTGAAACGAATCTGAAAAGTCAAAAGTTATATTTTAAGCTTGAATTAGAATAAATTCCACTTTACAATATTCAGTTAATTGAACAATCCCTTAATTTACGGCATCTCATTCCTAAAACCACCGCATAAATAAACCTCAAAAATGCACCGTTTTTCATTGAAACTGACTAACATATTAAATATATTTGTTTTTTATAAAACTTCCTAAAATACATGAATTATAAGAGGCTAAATTATATTTTTGCGGGAATAGTGTTCCTTATTTGCGCTATTACCTATTTATATACTATGCAGAAAACCCTGTCTTTTTGGGACTGCGGAGAATTTATTGCTTGCGGATATACTCTGTCTGTTCCGCATCCGCCGGGAGCACCGTTATGGATACTCTTAGGCAAGCTGGCTACAATGATCCCTATTGGCTCTAATCCGGCTTTAAGGATGAATGCACTTGCAGCAATCAGTTCTGCATTCACAGCTTCATTTTTATACCTGGTAATAGTATCGGTTATAAAGATCTGGAAAAGCGAGATAAAGACACAATGGGATGCAATAATGATCTATTCTGCAGCAGCCATCGGAGCGCTTTCTTTTGCTTTTGGCGATGCCGAATGGTTTAACGCAAATGAATCGGAAGTATATGCTTTAGGCACAATGCTTGTTGGCTTATGTATCTGGTTATTGATGCACTGGTGGGAAAAAGCTGATGAAAAAGGCAATGAAAGGATACTGCTTCTTGTTGCTTTCATAATCGGTCTTTCACTTGGCATACACCTTCTTGTGGTTCAGGTAATTTTAGTTGGCGGAGTATTATATTATTTCAGGAAACACAAATACGAACGCAAAACATTTTTAATAACATTTGCAATAACCTGCGCAGCATTTATAGCAGTCTACCCTATTACTGTAATCTGGTTCCCTACCTGGCTTGGCGGAGATATCAAAGCGTTTAAAATAGAAGATTCAGGCGCAGTAACTTTTCTAGCAGCATTAATTGCCCCTGCTCTTATATACGGAGTTTACTGGGCATATAAAAATAAAAAACAAACCCATGCAATCGCATTTGCTTCATTGTTCCTGGTTTTACTTGGTTACTCAATTTATGCCGGAGTTATTTTAAGAGCAAATGTTTCTAACCTGCCTATAAATGAAAATGAGCCAAAAAATCTTCCAGGACTTGTTTCATACCTTAGCCGTGAACAATATGGTGACGCGCCATTCTGGCCAAGAAGATATTCCCAGGAGCCAATGCATAAACGCACCTGGGCAAATTATACCGGGGATATGGATTTCCTCTGGAAATACCAGATCAACCAGATGTTTAACCGCTACCTGGGATGGCAATATATTGGAAGAGAAAGCTATGATCAGGATGTTGGTATTGGATGGACAGCATCTTCAGGAACCAAAATGCTTATCATAATTGGTCTAAGTGCATTGCTGCTTGCTTCTATGTACTTCTATTCATCACAAAAATATTTATACAGCTTACTTAGTGTAATTTTAATGCTGGCATTAGGAGCAGCGGGTTTCTGGTCAACGGCATTCAAAGCAATACCGTTCTTGATCGGGCTCTTCGGGCTGTTCTATCACTTCCGGAAAGACTGGAAGCTTGGCCTAACTTTCCTATGGATGTTCCTGTTAATGGGTGTGTTTACAGCACTTTTCCAGCGCCAGCAGGATCCTCAGCCAAGAGAGCGTGATTACTTCTATACAGGCGCATTCTTTGTTTATTCATTATGGATCGGTTTAGGTATAATGGGAATTATTGAGCTTATAAAAGAAAGTATAGCAAGCTCTCAAACCACAAAACTGCTTTCAGGGCTTGTAATTGCTGCATGCCTGGTACTTGTTCCGGGTATGATGTTCAAAACAAATTTTCATTACAATAATAGGAATGAAAATACTGTACCCTTTGAGTATGCATATAACCTTTTACAGGGTTTGGATAAAGATGCAATATTGTTTACCAATGGTGATAACGATACGTTCCCGTTATGGTATTTACAGGCAGTTGAAGGCTACAGAACCGATGTGAGGGTTGTAAATTTAAGCCTTTTAAATACTGACTGGTATATACTTGATATGAAAAACTCAATGCCATACGGAAGTTTAAAAGTACCAATTAGCTATTCAGATGACGAAATAAAAAGATTATCTCCAATTCAATGGGGTGATTATAAAACTGTTACTGTAACTGTACCTCAAACTGCTTACCCTGACAGCTTGAAGGCAAAGAACCAGATACCCGATAAGCTTTCATGGCGCATGCCTTATTCATTTGCATCTGGTAATGTAAAAGCAGTAAAAGTACAGGACCAGATGATTTTTGATATCATAAAAACCAATAACTGGCAGAGGCCCGTTTATTTCTCTGCTACTGTTACTGAAGATAATTTCATTGGTCTTGACGAATTTGTTGTACAGGAAGGTATGGCAAAAAGAATAGTTCCGTTTAAACCCGAGGTCCCGACACAATTCCGAGTTAATGCAGAAAGAATGTGGAAGAATTTCATGGAAACACCTGCAGGATACTCAAAAACTCCTCAGGATGGCTATTTCTTTAAGAATTTCCAGAATCCGAATATTTTCTTTAACCAGGTGGAAACAAATGCTGTACAAAGCTACCGCTCGCAATACCTCCAGTTTGCTTACGAATTCATTAACCGCGGAGAAAAAGCTAAAGCTAATGAAGTTTTAAACAGAATGGAAACATTATTCCCGAAGGAAATAATTCCGTATGATTACAGGATATTGTATGATGTATGTATGCAGTATTTAAAAGTAGATAACAGGGCTAAATTTGATGAGCTTTCACCGATAGTTGAAAAAGAAGCTCTGGATGCACTTTCCAAGAATCCAAATGATATTCAGTCATTCTGGAATCCATACAAGCTGTTACTTGATATATATGAAACAAGGAATGATTATGTAAAAGGCCTTGAGATCTTATATAAGCTGGACAGGATTTCACCAAATAATCCTGAAGTTAAGAATAAGATAGAATTATTTAAGCAGAAACAGCAGGGCAAATAACCAATAACATTACACCGGCAGCATACATTACATTCAATCAATTGAAATGTGTGTATTCTGCCGGAATCTTTTTACAGGAGTTTTTAATATAAGTGAGCCAGAAAAAACAGGTTAAAAAATCACAGGTAACTTCAAAGGCAGTAAAAACCGCGGATATAAAAGTTTACGGGTTTATAGCACTGGGTATTCTTGCAATAATACTATATTATTACTCCAAAGCTTTTGATTTCATACAGGATGATTCTTTTATAACATTCCGTTATGTTAAAAATTTTACTGAAGGCAACGGCCTGGTTTTTAATATAGGTGAGCGTGTTGAAGGTTATACCTGTTTCCTTTGGGTAATTGTTCTTGCCGGAGTAAAATCTCTGGGCTTTAATTTTATTTCAGCTTCCCAGGTACTTGGTATTATTTCTTCAATGCTTACACTTCTATTTACTTACCTCATTTCTTCAAAAATTTTTCCAAAAGATAAAGGTGCTGCATTTAACCTGGTATTTTCACTGGCAGCTGTAACATTTCTTGCATCAAACGGATCATTTGCATACTGGGCAGTTAGCGGGATGGAAACCGGGCTTTTTGGCTGCCTTATTACATTAGGAGTATATTTATATTTAAGGGAGCTTAAAGACGGCACAGACAGTATTCCCCTTTCATCACTTGCATTTCTATTCGCATCGCTCACTAGACCTGAAGGTAACCTGATCTTTGCTGTAACGGTAATTCATAAGATAATTTATACCGTTAAATATAAAAAACCTGATCTTACATCTCAAACCAGCAAGCTGACTTCAAGAAATAATCTCATCTGGATCGGGATATACGTAATTCCGGCTTTGATTTTCATGGGATGGAGATATTCATATTACGGTTACCTGCTCCCAAATACATTCTACGCTAAAACCGGCTCATCGCTTGAATACTATTCTGCCGGTCTTGATTATACATGGACCTTTCTGAAATCTTACGGCTTTTATGGGTTATTTGTTCTAATAGCATTGTATACACTTACATCAAAAGAGCGGTTTTATAATTACCTTTACCTTGTAATGATATTTGCAGTCTTCACACTTTATGTGATATTTGTAGGCGGTGACGTACTGAGACCTAACAGGTTTTTTGTTCCAATTATGCCGGTTTTCTTTATCCTTGTTCAGGAAGGTCTGGCAATGCTTACAGGATTATTTGATAAGAAACGTGAAATGGCACTGGGTGCTATTGTAGGAATTGCATTCACAGCTGGTCTTTCATATTACACCTACAGTAAAGAAGCTGAAATTATTAAGGGTTATGCTGATCTCGAAAAAGGTCTGGTTGAAAAAATGAAGATAACCGGCAACTGGCTGAAAAACAAACAGCAGCAGGCAGGCAGACCACTTACAGTAGCCGCAACAACAATAGGAGCAATTTCTTATTATTCTGATGTAATACTTGTAGATATGCTGGGGTTAACTGATAAGGAAGTAGCGCATTTCCCCAGGCCGATACCTGAAATTTCAAGCAAGGACGTGGGCTGGAGAGAACGGAATTATAATGTTGAATATATTATGTCCCGCAGACCCGATTATATTTATTTTTCAACGGGTATCAAACCAAGCGCCTATGCTGAGCGCGGCTTGTTCACAAATGATGATTTCATGAAGTATTATTACCCGTATTATTTTGCAATTAAGGAATACAGCTTTTCTGATATTATGTACAAGCGCAAAAGTGATGAAGAAGCAGCAAAGATAGCAGTTCTGCCTCAAAATCCAAAATACCAGAAATCGTTTGTGAACCTGTATAACCAGGCAATGAATACACAAAAAGATAAATCAAAGATATCCGAAGCGCTTAGCCTTTACCAGCAGGCACTTGATATTGGTCCCGCAGGCTGGGGTACACCGTACCAAATGATAGCAGAGATTTATATGCAGCAGAAAGATAAGAATAAAGCGTTTGAGAATTACAAAAAAGCTGTTGAGCTTGATGATTATAATGTACTTTCTCATTACTACTTATACCAGTTATATCTTGAAAAGAACGATACAGTAAATGCCAAGGATAACCTGGATAAGATCATAAAATATGCACCTGAAATGCTAACAAGGTAATTTAAAGAAATGTCAATACTTAACGAAATAAAGATATACTTCAGGATGATGTTCAGCTATAAGCCAAAGACTTTTTGGAATGATCTGCTTACAAATTCATTTGACTTAAAAGGTGTTGGGCATTACAGGATGAGCAACGAAGAGAATCTTAAGATGTATGAAGATAAGAAAGCTATCTTAAAGAGTGAAATGGATAAAGCCGGTATTAAGATAACCGGCAATACTGCTATTGTAGAAATAGGTATAGGTGTCGGGTTCTGGACAGATTACTTCAATTCACTTGGAGCTAAAGATTATACCGGAAATGATATAGCGGAGATCTCAATAATTAACCTTCAGCAAAAATACCCTCAATACAGCTTTATTCACGGTGATATAAGTGAAATCAAGCTTCCTGAAGACAGGTTTGATCTTGGCGTAATGATTGATGTTACACAGCATATCACGGATGATGACCGTTTTAACAGCGCTATGGATAACCTGTGGCGTTCATTAAAGAGCGGCGCACATCTTATTATCACAATGTGGGACCCCGAAAAAAATGTGTACCTTTCAAATAAATTGAGGCTTAACAGGATTGAAAAGCCGCGCGGTATTGAATGGTACCAGAAAATTTACGGTAATGCAGAAGTACTTACAAAAGTGGATTTCAATGATAAGTATTTCGTGATATTTAAAAAACCTTAAACAAGCAATTATAAACTTAGTCACTTTAACAATATGAGAATATTAATAAATGCATTATCAGGTATTGGTGATGCTGTAATGTTCTCTCCCGCATTAGCTTTGCTTAAAAAACACTCACCCGGCAGTATTATAGATGCAGTTGTAATGTTCAAGCCTGTAGAAGAGCTTTTTAAGAACAACCCGCATATAACAAACACATATTTTATCGATTTCCTGAAACAGTCCAAACTAAAATCCTTAAAACAAACATTGGCTTTAAGAAAGAACAGATATGATGTATCGATAAATGTTTATCCTTCAAACCGCAGGGAGTATAACCTTGTGCAGTATCTTGAAGGGGCAAAAGTTAAGGTGGCGACAAGGTATAACCATTATTCCCGCTCAAATTTGGATTTCTTGAATAATATACTTATTGACGAAGTTAAAGACAGGCATAATGTTCTGGAAAATTTCGAGCTGGTTAAGCCGATTTTCCCGAACATGATTGCTGATGAGCTTGGCAAACTTGAGCTTCATTTACAGGACAGCGATACCGCTTTTGCACATGAGTACATTAGCTCCAACGCACTTAACGGTCAATTACTTATCGGATTTCATGCAGGTTCAGCTATTTTTAAAGGTCATATAAACAAACGTTGGTCAGCAATAAAATACGGCTCTTTAGCCAAACAGCTTGCGGAAAGATATAATGCAAAAATATTATTATTCGGCACTGAAACCGATGTGAATGAATTGATAATGAAACTGGGAGGCAGTAATGTCATTATTCCTAAAACAAGTAATATCTTGCAATCACTTGCATTGATGAAGGTATGCAGGTTATTTGTAAGTAATGATTCAGCTTTAATGCATTTAGCTGCAGGACTTGGTGTGCCCCAGGTAGCTGTATTTGCTTATACAAATTACAAAGAGCTTCATCCCTGGCAGAACAGGCATATTATTGTAAGGACTGAGCTTGATTGTTCACCGTGTTTCTTTAATTCACCAAAGCCTGTTAACTGTATTTACACAGGTAAGGATGAGTTTAAATGTATCAAACTGGTTGAAGTAAGTGATGTAATGGCTGCCTGTGAGGCGTTAATCGAAGAAATTCCAGGTAATATTAAATCGTGATATAGTATTTAAGAATCCTCCCCTATCCATAAACGGATAAACTCCCGTATTATAGATTATTCGGTCAAGAATATTTTCCAGTGTTAATCCGAAAGTAGCCTTCCCTATTTTGCCTATGATAAAGAAATCGAGTGTAGCATTAGAAGGAATCCTTACATCTAAATTAATGTCTGAAGTATTAGTGGGAATATAATTAACATTTTGTGTACCGGAATAATAATCTGACTGATATTGAGACCAAAATCTTGAATTCAGCCCGATCTTATACTCCAGCTTGTTCCGGAAAGCCATATCATGCCATGATATGCTTAAATTGCCGTAATGTTTCGGGGAATAATATCTTTCTGATTGAAAAGTACTAAACTTATACGTGTTTACAAAATTATAGGAATAGATACCGCTGATATCGAACTTGTATAATCTTAAATTAAATGAATTATTTATACCCTTTAATACACTTCTGCTTGGAAGCTGATAATAATAAAATTCACTGCTTATATAGTTTAGTCCGGAATTATATTCTGCTTTGACGGAGCTATACGTATAAAGTGAATTAATTTGTCCATAAAGTTTAAAATTATGAAGGCTATCCAGCTTAATCAAATAATTTACTTTTAAGCCAGTATAATAATACAAACTGTTGAAAGGATTATGGCTGTAGCCTCGTACATATCCCGAAAGCAATAAAGCTTTATATTTTAGGTCAATGTTTTCGATGTAATTTATCACAGCTGAGTTTCCGTTAAATGATGTAGTGACAGGATTATACAAATTAGAAGTTCTATCAGTAATTAAATAGTTGTATTCCAGCTCAGATCGTGATGCAATATCAATATCATGGGTAAGCTTTAATTTAAGGATTTCCTGCAACATTACTCCGTAATTTATCCAGTGATAATTATTTTTTATGTAAATACCATTTGGATCTGGTCTGTTCTCTTCATCCCTGTATTTACGGAATGAATTGCTTACATAAAACTGTATCTTTGAATATGAATTTTTGCCGGACAGGAATACGGAACCAAGATCAATATCAAATCTCTCTTTTATATCATAAGCGTCAGAATTATTTACAAAAGCTGTAGCTGAATTGAACAGCTTATCTTTATCCCCCAGGTTGACCGTATCAGCATTAATACCACCGTTCAACCCCTTTTGTATCTTTGCGTAATTTACATTCAAGAAGAAATTCAGCTTATTTGATGGTGCAAAATTCAGGTTAAACCTTCCAAGCCATTTATCAAAATCACTGTTTGTGTAATGACCGTCATAAGAGTGCTTGGTTATACCAAAATTAAAATTCAGCTTGCGGAATAAATTCTGGTGAAAATTACCATCAAAATAAAGATTCTCATACCTATCCTGGTAGTAACTGATCTCAGTGTACGGCCTGAACTGGAACAGCTCTCTCTCAATAATATTTATACTGTTAGAGTAATTATAAAGGTTATTCCCAAAACCATTTGATACTTCAATCTCTGCAATTTCATTACGGGATAGCAAATTCAAGTCAACTGAACCATCTAAAAAATCATTTATTGGCCTGCCATGCCGTAATACACCTGAATTAGAAGGATGCAGTTGGTTAAATCTTATCTCGTTTAGCTGCCCTACATCCATATAATTCAGGTAATACCCGGGGATATAATTAAACATGTCTTCTAAAGTCTTTGCGGGATTCCATAAAAACCTGCGGCGAGTTAATGTATCCGGGCTGGTTTTATTCAGATACTGGAAGTTATGGTCAGCCAGAATAAAGTTCTGCACATATGAAGTATCGGATTTCGTAACGGGTTTGGTAACAGGTTTGGTTGTATCCTGGGAAAACGAAATTGAATTAA
>JAPUEV010000209.1:0-1566 GCA_027492415.1 Ignavibacteria bacterium | reverse complement strand
TTAATAGGTTCCTGCCTGGCTGCTCTCATTGCAGGATAAAGTGAAGCAAGAAATGAGAGTACCAGCGCACAAATACTTACATAAATAAAATCAGTGTACCTTAAGTCAATTGGCAATGCGTCAATTGAGTATACCATGGTATCCAGTGGAAAAAGCTTGAACTTAATTTGCGCCAGGCACATTCCGAGTCCCAGGATACAGCCAAATACTGTACCGTAGATACCGATCAGGATACCTTCAAACATAAATATTCTGATAATACTTTTATTTTCAGTTCCCATTGCTTTAAGTATACCAATATCTCTGCGTTTCTCAATAACTGTCATTGTAAGCGAGCCGATTATACTGAACGAAGCTACTGCAATGATGAGCGAAAGCACTATGAATGCAGTCCATCTTTCAACCTTCATTACAGAATAAAGGTCTTCATGGAGATTATACCAAGTACTTACCCTGTACCCTTTACCAAGTGCTGCAGTAATTTTTTCCTTTTCATCTTCGGAATTATTGATATTATTAATTCTCAGCTCAACACCATTAACACTTTGCCCAAGGTCATATAAACTCTGTGATTTGGGAATTGATATAAAGGAATACAGCTTGTCATAATCCCTGTTATTTGCATCGAATATTCCCCGTACTATGAATTTCTGGGTCTTTGGAGTGACTATCTGTGTTAATGCTTTTTCCATTCCTACAGGGCTCATTACGGAAATTGTATCAAGTACCCGAGCCTCCAGTTTGGCAGCAAGGCTGTTGCCCAGGATTATTCCGCCAAATTCATCATTATCACGAAATTCAAAATCACCAAGGGTAGTTTTATCAACCACATCAGAGAGTCCCGATATTTTTTTATCATCTACGCCTTTTACAAATGCCACAACGTTGTTCTTCTTTGTTGATATAACACCTTTATTGATCGTAAATGGCGAAATTGCCGTAACTTTAGCTGTTGAATTTATCTTTGATATTATACTATTGTAATCAGCCATTGTTGAGCCGGAATCAGGCTCAACCCTGATGTGAGGATCAAATCCGGTTAAGATATCATACTGGTATTTATTGAAACCATTGAATACAGAAAGCACTGATATCAGGGCAGCAACACCGACAGTGACACCAATTATTGAAATAAGTGTAATAATGGTTATGAACTGCACCTTCTTTTTTGAAAGCAGGTATCTTCTGGCTATGAATCTTTCAAACATCAAATAATATTAATCTCTTTATTGTTTTTTATTCGTCAAATATCAGAATTGGCTCTCTGTAAAGCCGTACTTTCTTTGTATCTATTTTATACTGCACATATTTTTCAAGCTCTTCATTCCTTTTATCAAGGTATTCATCGGTCAAAAGTGCGTCTATCAGAATTTTTATATGCAGTACCCTGTTGGGTATCATGTGTCTTGATATTCCGGCGGGCAGCTTTTGCTTTAACCCGGCAATTGCAATTATATCGTTCTTGCTGAACTCAGGAAAAATAAAAAGCAGACCTTCTTCATTTGATAATTTCTTTACATCGGAAATATCTGTATCGCTATCAATTCTTGAATAGCTGAAGTCATT
>JAPUEV010000208.1 GCA_027492415.1 Ignavibacteria bacterium | reverse complement strand
ATGCTCCGGTATTTATCGGGTAATTGGGTATGTATAACCCGCAAATAGGGGGCGAGCAGTATTTAAACGACCAGCTTACCATATTCAAAGATTACGGCTGGCATTTTGCTTTCTGGGATTGGCGCAGGGGACCGGGTGCCGACTGGAATATAGAAAAATTCGGTGATACAGATAACTTACACTGGAAAACAGTTTTATCAAAATTTCATGCACCGCCGGTACCTTCAATGGAATCACCTGCAAGCTACCAGATCACTTCCAGAAGCCCTTCTTTTTCATGGGATTCAATGACGGCGTTTACTTTATTTGATATTGAGTTCACAAAAGTAGATGGTACAAGCGAAGATGATTTTATTATTTCTGATATTAACAAAAGCAGCTATACTTTCTCTGAAAATGTATTCCAGGATAACAGAACTTATTCATGGCGCATCCGGTCAAAAAATCCGGGTGGTTTACCTGAAAATTGTTCTGACTGGTCTGAGCCCAGAGTCTTTAATGTAAATGAGTCATCAAGCCATATAACCAAGCATCCGGTTACTGAAGAGTATAAGCTTAACCAGAATTATCCTAACCCGTTCAATCCGACAACTACAATTTTCTATACTATTAAAGAAAACAGCAGGGTAAAGCTTGCTGTATATGATATGCTTGGCAGGGAAGTAGCTGGTTTGGTTGATGCATCACAGTTTGCAGGAGAGCACTCAGCAATGTTCAACGCCTCCGGACTGGCAAGCGGAGTTTATATTTACAAGCTCGAAGCCGCACCATTAAACGGTAAGAATGGATTTACCCAGATCAAAAAAATGATCCTTGTTAAATAATGGAATCTATATACGGATGGTTATTTCATTTTGAAATGTTATAAAGAGTCCCGATTTAAATTAGCTTCATAATTAAAAACCCCTGCTGTTAAACACAGCAGGGGTTTTGTGTTTCAAATACTAAGCCTTAATAAGCTTCGCATACTGCTGCGCTTTATTCAGTCGGTGGCTGCGACTCTTTACCGCGAGTGGTATGATGGAAGGGTTCTCATACAATAGCCTATAATATAAATAAAAAAGGCTTGAAATAACTTCAAGCCTTTTTAAATACAAATTATTTTTAAACTAACTTATTTTACTAATATCATTTTCTTTATTGCTGTAAAGTTTGCTGCTTCCAGCTTATAGAAATAAATTCCGCTTGCAAGTGCTGATGCATCGAAATCAAATTTATAGCTGCCGGGAGCAAGCTCGCCATTTACTAAATTAGCAACAACCCTGCCTGTTACATCATAAACTACAAGCTTTACCATACCTGCTTTGGCAATATCAAACTTGATATTTGTTACAGGATTGAACGGGTTGGGGTAATTCTGTTCAAGGCTGAATTTTGAAGGAACTTCACTGCTGATTGGTGTTATACCTATTGGATTATGAACCCTGATGTTGAATGTACGGAGATGTACCGGTATAGAACCGCCTGTTCCCATGGTTTTAACATTTAAAGCTAAAACCCCTGTTGATGTGCCCGGAATAGTGGAAACCCTCATTTTAATTGAATCCGGGTATGTTGTGAGTGAATCCAGCGGCTGATCATTTGTTCTGTTCAGGAACTGGATGGTCAATCCGCCTACTGCCGGTGGAGTTGTTACATATGCCGAAAATTTAACTGACCCGGTATATAATTTCACTGATGGAATGCTTACATAATAATCCTTGGTCTGTCCTGCAACTGCAAGGCTATCTGTGGTTGATCTTGTTTTAACAGCGTAATCAGGGAAGAAAGCTACAGTGCTCTGGAAATTATTCTGTCTGAAATCTGCCCAGCACATCATTGACTGGTTGCCGAAGGAATTTATACCGTTATAATCACCCAGGTAAAGCGGTGTACCTGCTCCGCCGCATCCTGTGCAGTTTATTTTGAATTTAGCGTTTGAGATCTTCTGGTTTGGTATAAATGTTGCTCCGCCATCTGTTGAGTATGTAGCGTAAACCTCGCAGCTATCGCTTGTAGGTGTGTTTCTTGTATCAAGCCACTGTACCCATAACCTGCCGGTAGATTTATCGCACCACATAGCAGGGTGCCACTGGTTATTGCCTTCTGAATTTGGATCGTCATTTACTTTTACTGCAGCTGACCAGTTTACACCAAAATCACTTGAATACCTGCAGAATATATCAGGCTTGTTGCCGCATCCTACCGGTGTGTTTGATGCATATATAAGATACAATCTGCCTCTATTCGGGCCATAGCTGTTATCTGCTGATATGAAAGGATATGGCCTGGTTCTCATATTCTGTACTGAGTTCCTGCCGCCAACATTATCTCCAACGCAATTTGCAAAAACCTGCTGTGACTGAAGATTAAATGTTGCACCGCCGTCTGTTGATCTGAAGAAAGTATAGGTAGGTGAAAATGATGAGCCTGCATTTGTTACAACATATACGCTTCCGCCCTGAGTGTTTCCGTCTGGTCCTACACATGGCATTGCACCCGGTAATGCATGAGGTGATAGTGCTGTCATCACGTTAAATGATGCGCCGCCGTCTGTACTTCTTGCTACATTACAGGTTGTGCTGTTTGTCATAGTGCTGTATACATAGCCTTTGTATGGTCCGCCTGTCTGGTCAACTGCTATCCAGTTCTTATCATTTCCAACATTGGCAGCAACCGGTGTTTGCCATGTTGTTGTACCTGTTGTTGATTTAGCTATTTTAGTACCAATAATTGTACTGCCCCACATATTTTCAAAATATGCGTTTCCTACGCTGTCATAACCTGTGCACGGGTCTCCGGCCATGGGTGCGCCCCAAAGAGGGTTTACCCTTGTCCATGTAATACCGCCATCAGTTGTAGTTGTAGGAACTGACCCTGAAGAACCCCCTCCGTTAAATGCTACAAAGGAGTTGAGAGGGTTTGTAGGGTTAATTGAAATATGGCCTTCTGCAAGATCTAGCGCAACATTAAAATTATCATATCCATCTGAAGTAGTAAAAACAAAAGGTTGTGGTTCTACATAGGGCTTATTCATGTTTCTCAGGAAATATTCGTATGGTATAATATCCCTGTTCGGGTCATCAGCCCAGCCGACCCAGTTATTTTGCCCCTGGAAAAAGAAGATTCCTGTTATTACTACTAATAACAAGAGGGCAGATCTTGTGAAATTTTTCATTTATGATATTTTAGTTAAAAAAAAGTTAATTGATTGAATAATATAGCAATAATTGAAAATTAAAAAAAGTCTGCTTTAGCAGGGGATATCTACAAAAAAAAGCCCGGCCAATTGACCGGGCTTTAAAAAAATATTTAAATATTTTTATTTTACTAATATCATTTTCTTAATGGATGTAAAATCAGGAGTTTCAAGCTTATAGAAATAAACTCCTGTGGCAAGATTTTCTGCGCTGAAATCAAATGAATACACACCTGCTGCATAATTAGCATTCACTATTTCTGCAACCTGTTTACCTGAAATATCATAAACCGCCAGCTTAACATGGCCTGTCTTTGCAAGATCAAACCTGATCTTTGTGGCAGGGTTGAACGGGTTTGGATAATTCTGGTATAAGAAGAATTTTTCAGGGATTTCTGAATTATTATTATTGATTGCAACAGCACCAACGTTTACAGTCAAAGTTCTTATATGAACCGGTGTACCGTTTGGTCCGTTACCCTGAACCCTGATAGTATATAATGCGCTGGGAACGCCGCCGGATGTTTTAACCCTTAACCTTAATGAATCAGGGAATGTGGTTAAAATATTCTGTGAAGCGGGTGTTGTTCTGTTCAGGAAAGAAAGTGATATTGTACCTGTTCCCGGAGGATTTGTAACTGTTGCGCTGAATAATGCTGTATCAGAATATAATTTTACAGCAGGTATTGTTATATAAGCAAAGCCGCTGTCATTAGTTCCGTTTGCTATGTTAACTGAAGGTGATGTCTTCATTGCAAAATCAGGGAAATATGAAGCCATATTCTGGTATGTACAACCTCTTGGATCATACCATATTGCAAAACCTACTTTTTTATTGGCAGTCATTGCATCATAATCACCTCTGTAACAGTTCTGGTTTGCTCCGCAAGCAGGACAGGGATATGTCCATGATGCATTTGATATCCTCTGGTTGGGTGCAAATGTTGTTCCGCCTGTTGTTGAATATGTAGCCCATACGCCTGTTGTATATGTAGCAGGATTTTCCCTGGTATCATACCATTTTATGTAAAGCTTTCCTGTTGTTGGTTCGCACCATATTGCAGGGAACCACTGGTCGCTTAATTCAGGGCTGGCATTATCATTTACTGTTATTCTTGATGACCATGTTGAACCCATATCTGAGCTCCAGCGTAAAATAATATCCGGTTTATTACCGTTGCCTGCCGGGTTGTTGGATGCATATACACAATATAACCTTCCGCGGTATGGACCGTTACTGTTATCCATAGCAATCATCGGATAAGGTCTTGTTCTTGCATTATTGATTACCAGTCTTGACTGGGAATTTAATGTTCCTACATAACCTGCATCTGAAATTGAAGATACAACAGAAAATGAGCCGGATGCACCGCCGTTTGTTGAACGGTTAAATGAATAAACGCACGCCTGTGTGGAACCTGTATTTGAAACATAAATTACACAGCCGCCGTTTGTTGAGCCGTTCGGACCAACTGCTATCATTGTACCGGGTATTGTATTGCTGATGGTATATGTCTGAGTCCATGTTAAGCCTTCATCAGTACTTCTGGCAAAATTACCAGGAGTTTCTGCAGCATATAAGTAATTTGCAAATGGTCCTGTGCCTGTAAGCTCAGCGCCAATCGTGTTCCTGTCATTTCCGGTTACTGAAAGGATCGGGGCTGACCATGTATTTCCATTATTTGTAGAAATGTAGATATACTGGTTGGAAACACCTGATCCGTAAATCAGCTTTCCATTTGAAAGGTATGCTGACCATG
Organism: Ignavibacteria bacterium; assembly: GCA_027492415.1. Classification (GTDB taxonomy): domain Bacteria; phylum Bacteroidota; class Ignavibacteria; order Tepidaquicellales; family OLB5; genus OLB5. The sequence continues at coordinate 13,080 of JAPUEV010000208.1, read as the reverse complement.
GGTCACAGCATGTACCGCCCGGATAGCTTGGATTTACCAATGTCCAGTTTAGACCGCCATTGGTTGTATTATATGCATCCTGCGGAGAACCTGACCCGTTTACTCCGAAGAACATCTGTAAAGGATTCAGCGGGTTTGATGATGCCTGCATTTCTGCAAATGATACTCCTGCATCAAAATTATCAAAACCGGATGCATCTGTGATAACGTCAAACTGACCGTCATGCTGCATAGCGCTGTAATGTGAATGCGCTTCTCTTGTTGGTTTGTCAATTAATGGATTATTGTCATCTTCAAAGTTGTACCCGTTATAACTTTGAGCCTGGAAAATAAGTACCCCGGCAATAACAAAAAAACAGAGCATTAAAATTTTTGTAAAATTTTTCATCTGTGATTGGTTAGTTATTAAATATTTAAGTTAATTTTGCTAAATATATATGCATTTCTCTATATATGCAATAGTTTTTGCAATGAATTAAATTCTGCTGAGCTTAGGGGTAAAAAAAAGGTTAAAATTACAGTAAAGGTATTTAAGGTACCTGAACCGGTTATTCCGGTTCAGGTTTTTATAGCTAAAATTATATTACAAACAGTATTTATTTTACTAAAAGCATTTTCTTTGTGGAAATAGTAATTCCATCCGCAATTAATGAATAAAAATATGTTCCGCTTGAAAGATTTGATGCGTTGAAATCCACTTTATATGTACCTGAGCTTAATTTCCCGTTCACCGGCTCTGATATCACATTTCCAAGAATATCAAATACCCGGATCTTAACTTCTGAAGCTTTTGCTACAGAGAAATTTATCTGTGTAACAGGGTTGAATGGATTTGGATAATTCTGTGAAATAGAGAATTTTTCTGCAACCGAGCTGATCGGGGTTATCCCAATAGGATTATATATCCTTACAGGTTTATTTAAGCTCCAGTTCCAGTTATCGCCATCTGAATGGCCATTGCCGTTTGTGCTGTTTGATGTTGCATATAATGTATCCCAGCCAGTTACGCTTGAAGCTGTATACCTTACTACCCATGAAACAGTATCGCTGTCAAAATATTTCGGATTTGTATGTGTAAGCTCGCCATCCTGCTTTCTTACCATTGTATCACCGGGTACACCTGAAAGTGTCAAAGTATCAGCGCCGTTATCTCTGAAATTTGCAAGGTTAAAACCTCCGCGAACTGCGGGACCGTGTGAGGTCTTTATACGAACCAGTACTGTACTGCCTGCGGGAATACTATCCGGGGCAATTATCTGGACTGTCACGCTTGATGTTGCAGTATCACCGTGGCAAACACAGCCAAGGTTAACCTGGTTCTTCCTTGTTGTGCCAACATAGCCGGTTGGGAAGAACATAAATGAATAAGCGAAAATACCTATTACGAAAAGGATGAATGTGTATATTATTATCTTTTTGGAATTGAATTTCATTATTTGCTGGTTAATAGTTTTACAAATTTACTCAATTTAAATCTAATAGAAAACCCCGGTTGATTAAGCAGCCGGGGTTTAAATGCTAAATATCTGTTTTTATTATTTTACAAGTATCATCTTTTTGGTATCAATCTTTATACCGTCAACTGAAAGTGAATAGAAATAAATACCGGTTGAAAGATTAGCAGCATTAAAATCTGCCTGGTATTTGCCTGCATTCAAATTTCCGTTCACTATCATTGCAACTTCATTGCCGATTGCATCATAAACCTTTAATGTTACAAATGATGATTTTGCAATATCGTATTTAATCTGTGTTGTCGGGTTAAACGGGTTTGGATAGTTCTGTGTTAAGCCGAATTTAGCCGGTACTTCTGAGGATATCTGTCCGTTTGATGTTACCGGGGTAACTGTATAAGTAATGTTCAGCTTGCACACTCCGCTGCCGTGCTGGTAAAGAATATTTGCCTTATCCATAAATACCACGCCTGCTGCAGGTGAGCTTGTTGCAGGATAAGTTGCGAATGTTGAACCGTTATCAAGTGATAAATATGTGTTTGTTCCGTAAAGATCATATGATACAGCTGTAGGATCATCTTTGGCAATATCAGTAGCCCAAAGACTTCCGCCCTGGTTTAAGTTTGCATAGGATGTACCCATATTATTGCTCTTCCAGAAGCTGCCTGATGACCATGTTGTGTGATAAATTAAATTCAGGTCAAGTGATGTATTTGCCATCATTGGGATTTCTGAGCCTGATACTGTATTTATAAGTGTCCATGCCATACCGCCGTCTGTTGATTTCCATACTTTTCCTGAACCTGAGCCTGTTGTGCCGTCACCTACTAAAATTGTATTCGGATTATCGAACTGCACAATTACGTCACATGGACTTCTGAATATGCCCGATTCACCGCCGCTTAAAGTTGTCCAGTTAGCGCCCCAGTTTGTTGATTTCCTCATCGGAGCGTTATCAGGTGCAAGATAAACTGTGTTCGGATTATTTGGGTCTACCTCTAAAGGCATACCATATGATGTTAAATTGATAGGATTAATAAGATCATACCATGTTGCTCCGTAATTTGAGCTTGCAATAACTCTGCCTCCGGATGAACCCATTGAAGCTATCATCATGTTTGTATCAAGCGTATTCACAAAAAATGAATGAGCTGATCCGCCGGGTACTGATGCGTTAAGTGTAACCCATGTTTCGCCTTTATCAAGGCTTCTTCTCAATACATTGCCTGATAAAATGAATAAAGCATTTTTGTTTTTAGGATGCAGACAGAACGGATTTCCGATATTGCCTGATGTTGATACTTTCGTAACGTATGATTTGCTTACGGTTACACCGCTCTGGAACTGCCAGGTTGTGCCGCCGTTATTTGTCCATAATATTGCTTTTGTATTGTTTGCAACTGCCCAGCCATTGTTTGAGTTAAAAAAGAATATATCGCTTAAATAGCCCTGCATCGGGTTCTGCTGGTATGACCTTGTATTGCCGCCATCGGTTGAGTAGTTTACAAAACCGCCGCCGCCGCATGTATAGAATGTTGATGCGCCTGTCATTGATACACTTCTTACATCAGGCTTAATCACGCTTCTGTAATCTTTAACTGACCATGATGAACCGTTGTAAACTGCAATAATGCCGTCAGCGCCTGTTGCTACTATGTTTGGGCTTACTGCATCAATTGAAAGAAGATTTTTTGTTGTTCCGGTTGTGTAGCTCTGCCATGTTGTACCTCCGTTAACTGTATAAACTACAGTTCCAAGATCGCCGCATGCATAGCCTGTATTTGCATTTAAGAATTTTACGCCGTTAAGATTATTAGCTGTTCCGCTTGTCTGGGCTGTCCAAGATGAGCCGCCGTTAATTGATTTTACAATTCTTCCGCCTGCTCCAACTGCCCATCCTGTATTAGCATCTGTAAAACAAACACCGTTCAGGTCACCGCCGCCTATACCATTATTTGTATAAGTTGCGCCTCCATCAGGACTAACCTGTACTGCACCTGCATCACCAACTAACCATACTTTCAGTCCTATTGAGTAAACAGAGTTAAAGTTTATTGCGCCGGCGTTTGGATATGAACCAAAATTCGCGCCGCCATCAAATGAAATGTATATTGCACCGCCATCACCAACAGCAATTACATTAGCGCCGTCTTTTGAATACACGGCATTGAACCCTGTCTGTGAATATGAGCTCATTGAGAATATAATAAGCCCTAAGAAAACTGTTAATAGTTTCTTCATTTTTCCTGTTTAAATGTTAATTTAGAATATTTTATTAATAATAGCGTAAAAATATGCAAACATTTTCATTTAAGCAATAGGCTAAAAATAAACATTCTAACTGTTTTTGTTACTTATTTTTAACATAAAGCGCTAATAAATTTCAATAATTTAAGTTTTTTATTATCTTTGCCTTAATATTGTTAAAAATGTTATTTTTAAAGGAATTTTAAGGGTACTATTATGATGCAGTTTATAGAAAAAATGCTGTGGAAAAGCCGGTACATGGTCTTTTTTGCAGTTATTGCGGCAATATTTTCAGCTTTAATTATGATTGTTATGGGAACTCTGGAAGTTATCGGGGTGAGCATTGATTTCTTCAGCGCTTTTTCTAGCCACGAAGCCTACGAGGAATTCGGTAAAAATGCTGTTTCACACTTAGTGAGCGCCATTGATGATTATCTTATCGGTACCGTATTCCTGATCTTCGGTATCGGGCTGTATGAGCTCTTCATAAGTAAAATTGATGTCGCTGAAAATGATGAAACATCCTCACGCGTACTTATCATACACGATCTTGATGCGCTTAAAGAAAAAATCGCGAAGGTTGTTATCATGGTGCTTATTGTCACATTCTTCAAGTACGCGATAAATTTCCATTATGAAGAAATGATAAACCTGCTTTACCTCAGTATCGGTATTTTGCTTATTGCTGTATCCATTTATCTAACTCATAAATCTCATAACGGTAAAAAAGAACATCATGCAGGTGATGAACATTGAGCGTTGAATGGATAAGGGATTTTTGCCTGTCATTTCCCGGTGCTGCTGAGGAGATACAATGGGAGTCAAGCCTCCTTTTCAAGGTTGGCGGAAAAATATTTGTACTTACCGGTACAAATAATTTTTCGGAAAATTTGCTGTCATTAAAGAGTGATCCGGAAAAATTTGAAGAATTAATTGAGCGTGAAGGCATCATCCCAGCGCCATATCTTGCAAGGAATAAATGGATATCAATTCAAAGATCTGCGAACATAAAAGCATCTGAGCTTAAAGACCTGATAAGAACTTCTTATAACCTTGTCTTTGCAAAGCTTCCCAGGAAAGTAAGGGAAGGAATAATTATTAATTAAACCGTTTTAATATCCATCATTATTTGTAATTTGCTCATTGTTGAGCACCACTCTGCGACGCGTAATCTGCAAAAGGCAGACTCATTACTAATTGCTAAATGATTTCCCCGTTTTAAAATCTATTATTTGTGAATCTTTCCCGGGTTTCTGTATATATTTAATTTCATCTGTAATATCTTTCTGCATAAGTATGGTTTTACCTATAACAAATCCGTTGACTGTGGTTTCAGCAAGAGAGTATTCAATCCCTTCATAACTTATCTTTAATTTATTCATGTTGCTGAATTTCCCTTCAACAGCAACAGCAATATGCCCGGGAAAATAAACCAGCCTGTAATTAATCCCTGCCTGCTCAAGCAGAGAGGCGTATAAAATTGTAAGCCCGCTGCAGTCAGATTTCCCCGTCATTAAAACTTCATTCGGTCTTTTTAAAACCTCATAGCCGCCGTATGCTTCATTTTCACTGAACTCAACGGCACTTGTCACAAAATCCAGTAATTCCTGCGCTGTTTTTTCTTTATTGCTTATATCTGTAATTATCCTGCCCGTTAATCTCTTTAAGCTTTCTTCGCCCGGCTTCGCCACAAATGCGCCGTGGTTTGCCATATATTTGTTTGCTTTTATTTCTGAATCAGTCTTGCCGCCGTATATACTCCTGTCATCTGCATAATCAGCAAGCTCATTCATAGTAATACTGTACACTGTACCGTTTTTCAATTTTACTGTTACCTGTCTTGTGCTGTCCGGTTTAAAATCATTTTTCGGGAAACGGAACAAAAATCTCCCCGTTCCTTTGAGTGTATATGCTCCAAGGTAAACATCACCGTTCTGCTCTGAACCGAAATCAACTGCATTTTTATCTATAGTAAGCTTGTTCAGTGTTGTACTGCTGACAAAATCAGCTTTATTTATGCTGAAATAAAGCGTTTGCTCATCCATATCATATAGCTTCAGGTCAGCTTCCGTCCCCGTTATCTGCTGAACAAAATCCCTGTTCCTGAACATCGGCTCTGACATATAGCTCACCATTGCGTCACGCAGACGCTTGTTATTATGTGTATCTGTCAGCCCGTCATTCTTTTTGCCGCAATAGATCAGCAGAAAGGGGATGAACAAAATTGTTAAATATAGAACGGTACGTTTCACTGTTTTATTTTTTCTGTTCACATAATATAACCAACAATTATTTAATGTGATATTTAAAATATTGAAATTATTAATGCCGGAGTAATACCCGTTTTTTCATCATTTCAATCATAACTTTTAGTTAAATTTGTAACCGGCTAAAATTTTATTGCTCCCGTAGTGTAATGGATAGCACGTCAGGTTCCGGTCCTGCCGGTGAGGGTTCGAGTCCTTCCGGGAGTACGATCTTCAATAAACAATGAGTAATTAATAATGAACAATAAAAAAAATCAATTTAATCCTGATAATAATTGATCATTACTCATTACTAATTACTAATTGTAAATGGAAGCTTTACTTAAAACCATCGAGATACTCGGTATTTTTGCATTTGCTATAACGGGTATAATTGAAGCCCGCAGAAAGCAGATGGATATTATCGGCACATATTCCGTGGCTATGGTCACTGCTTTCGGAGGGGGTACCCTGCGTGACCTGCTAATAGCGCATTACCCGCTATTCTGGATGCAAAATTACAATTACCCGATTTTCATTCTTGCGCTTTCGGTCTTCTCTATTTTCATACTCCGTAAAAAAGAAAGCTTTTCGCCATCAGTAGTTATGCTGCTCGGAGTGCTTGATGCATTAGGACTTGGTCTTTTCAGCGCTGTGGGTACTTCATATGCGCTTAGTGCCGGGGTTTACTGGTTCAATGCAGTGCTAATAGGAGTTATTACGGGAGTTTTTGGCGGCGTTATGCGTGATGTTATCTGCAACGAAGTACCTGTATTCTTTAAACAGTCACAGCTTTATGCAACCTGTTCGTTTGTCGGCTCTCTCATTTTTGTTATTCTTGCAAATTATTTCCCGGTGGAATCTGTTTTTCCCTTAATTTCCTGTATTGCCGCGGCATTTATCTTAAGGATAATTTCCATAAAATATAACATACAGCTAAAATTTTAATTTATTTTTGAAAGAAAAATTCTCATACGAAAAAACACTTAAAACACTTCCCGAAAATAATTTTCTGAATCTTCAGCAGTATTTGTTTATTACCTCTAAACACCTTACGCGCTTTTTCTATTATACAAAAGTAACCCCGCACCAGGTAATTCTTCTTTCTATGATATTCGGTGTTGCGGCATCTTACCTTATCATTCAGCCGGTAAAGCTTTACGCTGTAATAGGCGCCGTGCTGTTATTCTATAAGAATGTGCTGGATAAAGTGGATGGGTCTCTGGCAAGGGCAAAAGGACTCGATTCACGCCGAGGAAGGTTCTATGACTCAATTTCTGATTTCATTGTTACTCTCACATCATTTACTGCGATAACTTATTATACATATCAAAAATATAATGAGCCTGTTATAATAATTATCGGATTCTTTGCTATGGTATTTTCAATGCTGCAATGCTCATATTTCATTTTCTACCAGGTATCATTTATAAAGTTTACGGGCAAGCAGACAGTTAACAGGCTGCTGGAAGATGTTACCGAAGAGGATAAGCTTAAGCAGGATAAATGGACAACTTTTCTCCAGAAAGTTTTTATGCTCATTTACGGCTGGCAGGATAAAATGTTCTATCATTTAGATAAGTTCTTTTTCAGCAAGCTTACTCAACACACTCAACACACTCAAAGCACTCAAAGCACTCAAAGCACTGAAGCCTGGTATCAGGATAAACCTTTCCTTACGTTTGCTAGCTCGCTATCAATAGGTACGCATATTTTTTTGATATGTATTTCAGCTGTAATTGGTGACTATATTTACTATTTCTTTGTGAATTTAATCTTAATGAACTTATTGTTAATTTTATCAGTTATTTATCATTACAGGTCTGCTTTAAAACAGCTTAAAAAACAATAAATTGCTATATATAACACGTAAATTTCATTTCAGCGCTTCTCACAGGGTTTATAACCCAAAGCTGAGTGATGAAGAAAACTTTAAAACCTACGGAAAATGCTCTAACCCAAACGGGCACGGGCATAATTATGAAATGGATGTTACAGTTGAAGGTGAAATTGATCCTGAGCTTGGTTATGTAATGGATCTTACTCAGCTGAAGCTGCTGGTGGAAAAAGAAATTATTGATAAAGTTGACCATAAAAACCTGAACATGGATGTTGATTTCATGAAAGGTGTGCTGCCATCCACAGAAAATATAGCAGTAACTTTCTGGAACCAGGTAGAGAGTAAGATAAATACTCCGCTGAGGAAGTTACACTCAATCAGGATCAGGGAAACCATCAATAATTCAGTTGAGTACAGAGGTAAAATATAAATTTATCATCAGTTATACATACTAAAGAATAAAATAATCAATAATGCCTGATAAGAAAAAAAATAACCGTATCACAGAAGATGATGATAATAATATCATAAGTGTGAACTATAACGGTGATTCGCTCAAAAAGCTTGAAGAATCAGTTACATCTATACTGACAGAAATTGGTGAGGACCCAAACAGGGAAGGCCTCCTTAGAACGCCTAACCGCGTTGCCAAGGCATATAAATTCCTTACCAAAGGCTATGATGAAGATATTGAAAAGCTACTCAATAACGCAATATTCAATGAGCACTACGATGAAATGGTAATAGTAAAGGATATCGATTTCTACAGCCTGTGTGAGCATCACATGCTTCCGTTCTTCGGAAAATGTCATATTGCATATATCCCCAAAGGCAAAATAGTAGGCTTAAGCAAGCTGCCCAGGATGGTTGAAATGTATTCCCGAAGGCTGCAGGTACAGGAGCGCATGACACGCGAAATAGGGGATATGATAAACAAAGTGCTTGAGCCCAAAGGTGTTGCCGTAGTTACAGAAGCGCACCATTTGTGCATGATGATGCGCGGTGTTGAAAAACAGAATTCAGTTGCCACGGCATCCTGTATGCTGGGCAGGTTCAAGTCAGATGAAAAGACAAGGGCAGAATTCCTTAAGCTAATAGGTAAATAATTTTAATTTACTGCCGGTGAAAATAGGACTGTTAAGACATTTTAAAGTAAACCTGAAATATCCCCGGAAATTTCTGATCGCATATGATGATGTTTTCAGCTGGTACGAAAAGTATAACAGTGCTGAAGTTCTGGTAAAGAGTGTTGATATGAGCGGAGGCAATTGGGAAAAATGTTATGCAAGCCCGCTTTACAGGGCATCAGTTACAAGCAAAGCAGTTTATAAAGGTGAGATAAATGTTATTGATGACATTAAAGAGCTTGATGTACTGCCTGTCTTAAAAGGTACCCGCAGAAAGCCGTTCCTTATTTGGGGATTAATGCTTAAAGTAAGATCCACCCAAAGAAATTATATCACCGATGAATTTGAGTCAAAGGTCTCAGCTTTCCTTGAAGGCATGCTTAAGAATGATAATTGTGATGTTTTAATAGTGTGTCATGGCTTTGTAATGACTTATATGCAAAAGGTACTTAAACAAAAAGAGTTCAAAGGAAAAAGTTTTTTCATTCCGCGCTATAATAAGATATATGTTTACGAAAAGTAATAAAATCTCTGCTGATATTAATTGCTGACATCAAACGAAATAAAGCTTTACGCTTCCTTAAAGCAGAAGAAATACCGCGAAGAGTACGGAAAGTATCTCATCGAGGGATTTCATCTCATCGAAGAGTGCCTTAATTCTGAGCATGAGCTTGAATACATAATAGTAAGAAGCGATGTAAATCTGCAGAGCCATACTGCAATACTTGAAAAAATTGCAAAGAATAAAACTATAGTTGAACCCCTGCCTGAAAAATTATTCAACAAGCTTACCGATACTGAATCTTCTCAGGGTATAGTTGGTGTTGTAAAACATCCTCATGCAAAACCCGGTGCTGATGAAGAGGGCTTAATACTGGCCCTAGATAAGATAGGTGACCCCGGAAACCTGGGTACTATTATAAGGACAGCCTATTGGTTCGGTGTCCAAAAAATAATGCTCAGCATAAATTCCGCTGATCCGTACAATCCCAAAGTAATACGTTCTACGCAAGGGGGAATTTTCCATACTCAAATATTTGAAGATGTTGACCTTGTTAATGAGTTAAAGAAATTAAAAGCAAAGGGATATGAGATTTATCTTTTTACTCTTGATGCCAAACAAACATTATCTCAGATCTTAAAATCTGATAAATCTGATAAATCAGTGATTGTTTTCGGCAGTGAAGCTCATGGTATTTCAGATGAATTGATGAATGCAGATTTTGAAAGGGTAAAAATTGAAGGTTATTCAGGCTCTGAATCACTTAACGTTGCTATTGCGGCCGGAATTGCTTTGTATGAATTTAAAAAATAATAGATTAAAAAAGTAGGGGACGCATATATGCGTTCCCTGCAAAAATATCAGAGTTCTTCAATTACTTAATTATCACCATTTTCTTTGTATCACTAAATCCTCCTGACTCAAGCTTATAATAATAAACCCCGCTTGGCAAGTTCGTTGCATCAAAAACCACCTCGTATGTCCCGGCTTCTTTATTACCTGCATCTATGATCTGCACTTCTTTGCCTAATTCATCATATACTGTTAATTTTACATATCCGTTCTGCGGCACACTGTATTTTAATTTTGTAACGGGATTGAACGGATTAGGGTAATTCTGGTACAACATATATGTATTCGGGATCTCTACTGTTTGAATTCCCCCGGTTGGACATATAAAAGTTATCTGTACGCACCATGCAGCAAGATTACCTGTATCACCTGAGGTTGTATCAATTATTGTTAACCGCCAGTATCCGTCCACAGGCAGGCCGTTAAACGGTGTAAGCGGCTGATATGGCCTGAAATTCCCGGTAAATGGCGCCGTGCCTGAAGCTATTGGTGTAGCTGCTGAATCATCTAGATTTGTATTTATAAAGTTATCACCTGAGCCTCCCGCAAAATTTATCAGCATTGCCCCTGTTGTGCCTTTATTCAAATAAAATCTCAGGTCTGAATCCCATGTATGTGTAACATTCACAATTTTCAGGTTTACATCAGTAACTATACAATTGTTTCCCGTAGAAACCAAGACAGAATCACGTGTGTAGGCAAGCTGGTTAATATAAATATTAACATTTCTGCAAAAAGACTGCTGTGGCTGGGAAAATATATTTACGGAATTAACCAGAAGCATTAAGGCAAACATGGAAATTTTCAATTTCATATTTATGCTTGTTTAGTTATTAAAGTTAATAAAACATAGTTATTTCAATTTAATAAGTCAATGTATTTATCTCAAATTCAGCTGTTAACTGATTACGTTACAATAATCTTGCTAATTTCCAAAAAATTAGATAATTTGTAGTAATTTATTACAGTAAGCCAGAAAAGCTATCAAATCTCTAATTGAAAATATTAGCTTTTTCAGACTAATGCCAAAATACATTAGCTTTCTTAAGATTTTTTTCTTTTCCTTAATTATCATTACTTTACTTCCCTTAAAACTAATTTCTCAAAAGATCCAGGTTGATGACGGCGAAACGCCTGAATATTATGCAAATATAGTTAAGCTTTACGCACCCAGCGAAGATGCGTTCATTGCGCTGCAGTATCTTGCTGCACCGTCAATTTTCAAACATGACTGGAAGAAAGCCGCAAAATTCTACGAAGATAATAAGTTCAAATTCCCCGGCTACGAAGACAGGTTTGATAAAATTCTTGCCATAATAAATTCACCCGATAAAAATATCAGGCTTACTAACATGGGTGGTAATATCAATTCACTTGGGCGGGAGTACAGCCCGGTAATTTCACCTGATATGAAACGCCTTTATTTCACAGGGCGTGACAGGGAAGATAATATCGGCGGTGAAGATATCTTTATCTCGCAATATGTCAATGATAGATGGATAATCTCAAAGCCGCTTATCGGAAAGATAAATACTGAAAGCAACGAATACATTAACAGCATTTCTGCCGATGGTAATACTCTCGTTCTCTTTGGAAATTACCTTAACGCTCTTGGCAGGGGAGATAACTTCTACACAGAAAAAACTAAGAACGGCTTCACAGAAGTGCAGCAGTATCCTGAGCCAATAAATTCCAAATGGTGGGATGCTGACGCTTATCTGACTGCTGACGGTAAAGCAATTATATTTTCATCTGAAAGACCCGGCGGTGTGGGTGACTACAAGCCTAAGGGTGATTACTACCACGGTATGTACTGGGGCAATACTGATCTTTACGTTGTGCTCAAAGAAGCTGACGGTTCATGGGGTAAGACTGCTATCAATCTTGGTGACGTTATCAATACTCCATATACCGAGCGCACACCTTTCCTTCATCCCGATGGGAAAACTCTCTACGTCTCATCTGATGGACACCCGGGCTTGGGAAAATCAGATGTTTTCAAATCTGTAAGGCTAAGCGATACATCATGGATCCAGTGGAGCGAGCCTGTGAATCTTGGCAAGGAAATAAACACACCCAACGAAGACTGGGGTTTTAAATTATCAACTGACGGAAAGAAAGCATATTTTTCCACTGTTAACGATATGGGATTCGGTGAAGAGGATATTTATTTTGTTGACCTGCCTGAAGAAGTGCAGCCGGTAAGCGATGTTGTAACGATAAACGGAAAAGTACTGGATGAGAACGGTAATCCCGTTGATGCAACTATTAAATGGGAAGATGTTGAGCTTAAAAAAGAAGTTGGTGTTGCAAAAACTGATCCCGTTACCGGTGAATATTTTATCGCACTCCCAACCGGCAGGTATTACGCATATTATGCTGATGTTAAAGGATTTTATTCAATCGTAAACTACCTCGACCTCACAGCTGCAAAAGCATTTGAACAGATAAATACAAATATGAGCGTAATATCTGTTGAAGAGCTTAAGAACTCAGGTAAAGCGATCAAGATAGAAAATATCTTCTTTGATTCAGGTAAATTCGACCTTAAGGAAGAGTCACATGAAGCATTGAACCTGCTCTATAGATTCATGCACGCAAATCCCGAGGTTCTTGTTGAAATTAATGCTCATACGGATGATATCGGCAGTGACCATTTTAACCAGGAGCTATCTGAAAAACGGGCGACATCTGTTGTAAATTATCTGGTTGGAATAGGTATTGATGCAACCAAGCTTATTCCGCAGGGATTTGGCGAAACTCAGCCCGTAGCTCCAAATAACACAGAAGAGGGCAGAGCCCTTAACCGCAG
>JAPUEV010000207.1 GCA_027492415.1 Ignavibacteria bacterium | reverse complement strand
TTAAAAATGGTAAATATAAATATATACTAACTGAAAAGCAGCCTAATGATGCTTTGATTGAGGTAAAATTCAGCGTACCTGATGCGAATTTCAGCAAAGTATATTATTTTAATGATGGTTTTATTACAAACAGTACTTATTTTGCAGATAAATGGAAGAAAACAGAAAGCAAATATTTCTCTTTTAGCATAGAAGAGCCTAAATATTTCAATGATTACTGTATAAAACGGCTTGATGATTTTGTTGATATGATAGCCGATACACTTGGCTTTACTATATCCGAAAAGCGCGTTATAGAGAAAGAGAAGATCGGCTATATATTCTGTGCTGATGAAAAAGGCGTTGAGAAAATTACTGGATTTAACGCTAAAGGACTCGCAATGCTTGGAACAGATGAAGTTGTAACCTCATACCAAACACATTTTCATGAAGTAGCTCATATTTTGATAAATTACAAGCTTAAAACTCTTGGTTTATATACATTGCCTTTTTTCATGGAAGGATTTGCAGTCGCAGTCGGAGGCAGAGGAGGTATGGCTCCGCGGGTTGTAACAGATCTCGGCTACTACCTGCAAAAAACGGGTGAGCTGACATATGATTCCATATTTACATTTGACCAATTCCGAAGTATGGATGGCAGTATGACATATCCCGTAGCCGGATTGTATAATTCATTTTTACTGAGTGAATTGGGAGGTGAGAAATACTTGGAATTATACAGGAAAACAAATGGAGAATTGGAGTATGTGAAGAATATTAGTATTTCTCAATTAAGCTTTTCTGAATTTGAAAATTTTGATACGTATTTAACGAATTATATTGATGATAAATTTATGTATGTTGATGAAAAAGATACTATAAAGCTACAGACTATAGATTTTGGTACTGGTGGGGGGTTTATTAAAGCAGGTAACTTTATAAAGTTTTTTATTTTAAATAAATATTTTGTTGGTTTTTCAGGAATTGAAACCAATAAAGATTATATAAGCAGAAAATATTTGGAATTAAGAAATACTAATCACTACAGTGAAATGAAATATTCCGTAATAGCTAATGAGGAATCTGTTAGTATATACGATTTATTTAATGATGAGATAATATTTTCTTACAGTAAAGGACTTTCAACTTACCTGAATTCTATTCCCAATAAAGACGGATATTTTAATTTCTTCATTAAGTCAGAATTATTTGATAATAATTTTAATGGTGAAAGAATAATAATTGATAGTAAATAATGCTAATATTAAGAACCTAATTTGAATTTTTTAAAAAAAACATATTATAACACAATCATTATTGGTGCGGGTGCGGCTGGACTAATGTGCGCAATCGAAGCAGGCAAGCGCGGCAGGAAGGTCCTTGTGTTAGAACATGCCGAAAAGATCGGTAAGAAAATACTTATATCCGGCGGCGGCAGATGTAACTTCACAAATCTTGATGTAAATCCCGAAAATTTCATTTCAAATAATCCGCATTTCTGTAAATCAGCTTTAGCGAGATATACTCCCCAGGATTTTATTGCAATCATTGAAAAACACGGCATCAAATATCATGAAAAAAAACTCGGACAGCTTTTTTGTGATGGCTCTGCCAAAGAAATAGTACAAATGCTGCAAAATGAATGTGACGATGCCTTAGTCGAAATAAAAGCGAACTGCACAATTGAAAAAATTGAACAAATAAATAATTCAGGAAGCGAAACAGCATTTCACGTTACAGGTAATATAGGTGAATTTAATTCTGAGTCACTTGTCATAGCCACAGGCGGTATATCAATTCCGCAAATGGGCGCAACTGATTTTGGTTATAAGCTCGCCAAACAATTCGGTTTACAATTAACCAAAACTGTTCCGGGTTTAGTCCCTTTTACGTTAAACGAAAAAACTTACAGTGAGCTATCAGGACTCTCAATTGACTCAATTGTATCATGTAATAATACCAGGTTTCGTGAAAATATATTATTTACTCATAAAGGTTTAAGCGGACCTGCAATACTGCAAATATCAAGCTATTGGAATGATGGCGATGAAGTTACAATTGATCTGCTTCCTGCAATTGATCTTGAGTCCTTAATAACTGAACATAAACCCAATAAAGCTGAACTGGTTAACGTTCTTGCAAAAATTTATCCCAAACGCTTTGCAGAAACCTGGTGTGAAATTAACTTTCCATCAAAGCCTGTAAACAGAATTACTCAAAAAGAACTTGACCTGTTAACTTTTAAGCTTCATAATTGGGTTATAGTACCAAAAGGCACTGAAGGATTCGGCAAAGCTGAAGTAACCAAAGGCGGAGTTGATACCGGTGAGCTTTCAGGCAAAACAATGGAAGCAAAAAAGGTACCGGGTCTGTATTTTATTGGCGAAGTAGTTGATGTTACCGGCTGGCTTGGAGGCTATAATTTCCAGTGGGCATGGGCATCGGGTTTTGCAGCAGGACAGTATGCTTAAGAATAGAAGTTGGGATAGGTCATAGACCTATCCCTTAAAATATTAACTATGCTATTTCAGCAAATTGTGAATCAATAGTGTAACCTGCATTCTGCCATTCTTCAATTCCGCCTTCGTAAGTATACACATTTGTATAACCGAGTGCAGTAAGTTTTTCCTGTGCAGTTTTGCTTTGCGGACAGCCCGGACCGGCACAATAAACTATAATTTCCTTATCCTTTGGCAGGTCAAGTGACTTTGCTGTTTTACCCACAACATCAAGAGATACCCTTATTGATCCCGGGATAAGCTCACCATTGTAATATTCATCGGTAAGTACATTCCAGAAATTGAAATTATGTTTTGAATCAAGCTTTACTTTCAGCTCTTCGGTTGTGATTAATTTTAGATCTGACATTGTTTGAATCCTTTCT
Source organism: Ignavibacteria bacterium (assembly GCA_027492415.1). GTDB lineage: Bacteria > Bacteroidota > Ignavibacteria > Tepidaquicellales > OLB5 > OLB5. Next base: position 15,558 of record JAPUEV010000207.1, on the reverse strand, counting down.
TTGTATTTAGTTTATTAGTTGATAGTTAACTTGTTGACAATTAGTTTAAATTTTTTTAAAGTTTTTTAAGTATGGTAATTAATATTTCCTGTTCTTTTTTTGTAAGGTTTGAAAGTACCTGTTCAGTATTTTTCATATCCAGAGGTATTACTTCTTCAAGAAATTTAAATCCTTTTTCTGTTATTTTAATTAGCTTTATTCTCCTGTCCTTCCCGGTGATCCTTTCGGCAAGCTTTAATGATTCAAGCTTATCAACAAGCTTGGTTACATTTGCTCTAGAAGAGATCAAATGGCGGCTTACATCAACCTGCGATATCGGTTCACCAGCCCCGTTTATTATCCTGAGTACATTGTAATGACCAACTGCAATATCCCATTTTGATAAGAACCTGTCACACTCTCTCCATAAATGGTCTCCGGCCTTCATTAATAAACCGCCTGCCTGGTCAGAGATATTATATTCTACTTGTAATTTCATGTCACAAATATAATAGTTCAAATGTAGATTGTCAACGGGTAAACAATATTTATTTTCATAATTTACTGTTTTTTCAATGTAATCTTAGTCTATTATTAACCTTGAATTTTCTATTAAAGGGAAAATATACTCATTATAAACCTTAACCTGGATATTCATATCAGGCTGTAACTGCGGTAAATAATATGTATCTACAAACCACCTTGCAGAAAGTATCTTCAGCTCACCGGTATTATCTTTTATTTCAAACCTCATATTTACAAAACGGTTTGAAGGGCTGGTGTTCGACTGATTTTCGGGCCTGACACTGATTATCCGCGCATCTTTATACTCGGCCTGTTTTTTAAGTTCTTCAAGCCGCTGCATTTTTTCACGCTCTGCCTCATCCTTTTTCATATTCTTCGCAAATACCCGGTAAAAAAATAATGCAAGCAGTATTATCGCAGCAAGGGGAATCAAAACAGCTAAGTACACAGCAGATCCGTTCATGTTTTTTTTTCTTAATTCATAATTTTCAGAAGCAGCTCACGTTTACGCCGTGAAAAAATATTATTTGTATTCATTCTCTTTAACGCTCTCTCGCAGGCTGTCATAGCGTAATTTATTTCTTTTAGTGCTGACTCATCATCAATTTCAGAAAGTGCCAGCAGTGTATAATAGAACGGGAAGCGGCCCCATTTGCCAGCTTCATCCCGATTGCTGTGCAATGCCATTAAGCCCTCAGAAATATATTTTTGATATTTCGGCAGGCCGCCTGCATTTAAATATCGCCATAAGCCTATCGTACATGCACCGCAGCAGAAAGTCCCAAGCGGTTTACCGGCTGATTCAGAAGCTTCCAGCATTTTATAAAACCATTCATCAGTCTTTTTCAGCGTTTCCGGTTTTATCCCGGCAATTTTGGAAAGCTGTTTTACCACCCTTGCTGATTCTTCCGCCATTATATGCCTCATTGATGCGCAAAGAAGCCTTTCACCCGTAAATGTAAAAACAGGTGACTTCATATCTTTGGCTGTTAATCCGTAACTGTGATTATAAGAGTATTCTGTATCATACCTTGTCGAGATCCACGAAATAATTTCTTTCGCATCGGTTTTGTTGATCTTCCTGCCGTAGAAAAATGCATCGTTTACATTATCCACGGTTTTGTAAAGACTTGTTCTGTTCAGCAGTGACATAACTTTAGCTTTTTAATGTTTCCGGATTAAAATGCTTGATTACTGATACGGTAACTTAATTCCTGCCTAAGCGTTTTGCAGAAGCTCATGCCTTGGTGCCTGCATACATTCTTCACTGCATGAACGCGCCCATTTCTTTTCACACTCTTCACACTCAAAATGCTGCTTATGGCAATCCAGGTTAGCGCAGTTAACATACCTGTCTGATGGTGTGCCGCAATGATGGCACTTTCCGGTGACAGTGTATTCATCAGCAAAATTTATAGGAACAGATATCCTTTCATCAAAAACATAACATTTGCCTTCAAACAGCTTGCCTTTTACTTCAGGGTCATGGGAATAATTTACTATCCCGCCGTTTAGCTGGTAAACATCTTTAAATCCCTGCTGCAATAAATACCCTGAAAGCTTTTCGCATCTTACTCCGCCTGTACAGTATGTTAAAACTTTTTTATCTTTATAGCTTTTGAAATCGTTCTCAACCCACTCGGGGAATTCACGAAAAGATTTAACCGGCGGCCTGATTGCGTTTTTAAAATGCCCCAGGTCAAACTCATAATCTGTTCTGCCGTCTAAAATTATGACATCATCTTCCTGCATTAATTTCAGCCATTCCTTTGGTTCCAAATGCTTACCTGAAAGCACATTCGGGTCAAGATCCACAGGCAATCTGAATGTAACAAGCTCTTCCTTGCATCTTACGTGCATTTTCCTGAAAACATGCCCGTGGGTTTCATCAATTTTGAACCACAGGTCTTTGAACCTGCTGTCAAGCTTCATATGTTCCATGTACTTTTCAGTCTGGCTAAATGAGCCGCTGCAAGTTCCGTTTATGCCTTCAGGTGATATGAGTATCCTGCCTTTTAAGCCAAGATCCCTGCAATATCCCAAATGTTCTTCTGCAAAGAATTCGGGGTTATCGATCTTTACGTATTTGTAATATAATAATATTCTGTACATTGTAAGCAAAAATATCAATTTAATGGGCAAATAAAAATGACCTTTGGTATTCTGAACTTTTTACTCTTTTACGCTGTTTTTATGGATAGTTATGATTAATATTATCTGATGAGCAGAAACAGGACGAGAGAAGAAGCTGATATCAAGGATCAGAAGGTTCTGGAAAGCGATGAGCTTAAAGCCGAGCTGAGCAAAGGTAATTTTGCAGCCGAAACCAATTTCAGTATAAAACGTACCTTTACAGCGCTTAAATATCCTAATTACAAATTATGGTTCTGGGGACAGATGATCTCCATGCTGGGTACGTGGATGCAGATCACGGCGCAGGGTTTCCTGATTTATGATTTAACACGTTCACCCGCATATCTTGGATATGTAGGGTTCGCATCCGGTTTGCCAACATGGGTATTCATGCTGTATGGCGGAGTTATAGCTGACAGATTTTCAAAAAGGAAAATCCTTATGATAACACAATCTGCAATGATGCTGCTTGCAGCCATTCTTGCAGTACTTGCATTCACCGGACTTGTATTGCCATGGCATATAATTATACTTGCATTCCTTTTGGGCACCGCGAATGCTTTTGATGCGCCTTCGAGAGTTTCATTTGTTAACGAGCTTGTTGATAAACCTGACCTCACTAATGCAATTGCACTGAATTCAACTATGTTTAATACAGCCACTGCGATAGGTCCCGCAGTCGCAGGAATGGCATATGCAATAGCCGGACCCGCATGGTGTTTTACAATAAATGCTCTATCCTTTATCGGAGTTTTAATAGCATTAAATAAGATGAAGCTGAAAGAACACGTTTCAGTTGTAAGCGGTAAATCAGCTTTTGCTGAAATTAAAGAAGGCTTAAAGTATATTGCAAAGAATAAAGTTGTAAGGGTTCTCATGCTCATGGTCGCATCAATGAGCTTATTCGGGCTCTCTTTTGCAACACTGCTTCCTGCATGGTCAGTAAAAATACTTGGCGGTGATTCTGCAACAAATGGTTTTTTACAGTCAGCACGAGGTGCAGGGGCATTATCAAGCGCTCTTTTCATTGCATCGCTTGGCAGGTTTAATTATAAAGGCAGGCTTCTTACAATTGGCTCAATAGCATTCCCGGTAATGATGTTCGTTTTTTCGTTTGTTCATATTATTCCCTTATCACTTATAATAATTTTTGCTTTGGGCAGTGCGTTAATCCTTGCTATGAATATTGCAAACTCACTGGTGCAGACCCTTGTGCCCGATAATCTCCGCGGGAGGGTAATGGGAGTTTATACATTAACATTCTTCGGCTTGCTGCCAATAGGCGCATTATTGATGGGTACACTTGCAGAGCATCTCGGTGAAGCAGAGTCCATTCTTATATGTTCAATTATCACTCTTTCGGTTGCTCTATCTATCTTCTTTTTTGCTCCTTCCATAAAAAGGCTTAAATAGCGTTTAAATTAATTATTCAGCATTTTTTGTATGACTGTTATCATAGTAAACTGCAATAAAAACAGGTTATTTTTGTATTGAAGAAATATTAAAATATTATGATTAATATAAAAAGTGAAGTTTCAGCCAATAATATAAAAGAAAAGAATACTGATCAATTTTTAAATATCAGGAACAATATCATTGGATATAGTGAAGAGTTTGAAACTCCCTACGGCAGAACAAAACTGATCTACGCTGACTGGACTGCAAGCGGAAGGCTGTACAGACCCATTGAAGAAAAGCTTACCAATGAATTCGGTTCGTTTATAGGTAATACTCATACAGAAACAAATGTTACGGGTTCATCTATGACCCTTTCATATCTTAAAGCAAAAAATATCATCAGGCAGCATGTTAACGCAGATGAAAATGATGCTGTTATCGCAACAGGCTCAGGTATGACCGGAGCAATGCTTAAGCTTCAGAGAATGCTTGGCTTTAAGGTACCTTCAAGGTTAAGGCAGTATATAAACATTCCAAATGAAGAGAGGCCGGTTGTTTTTATTACTCACATGGAGCATCACTCAAACCAGACTACATGGCTTGAAACAATTGCAGATGTTGAGATAATTGAGCCTGATGAAAACGGTCTTGTTGATCTGGGTCATCTTGAAATCCTTCTGAAAAAATATCAAAACCGGAAAATAAAAATAGCTTCAGTAACCTCTTGCAGTAACGTTACCGGTATATTCACTCCTTATCATAAAATTGCCGCTATGATGCACCATCATCACGGCTGGTGCTTCGTGGATTTTGCATGTTCGGCTCCTTACATAGATATTAACATGCACCCTCGAAACCCGCTGGAAAAGCTAGATGCTATTTTCTTCTCGCCGCATAAATTCCTTGGCGGACCCGGCAGCACTGGCATACTTATTTTTAACCGCAGCCTGTACGATAACCATTTTTCACCGGACCAGCCGGGCGGCGGAACTGTTAAATGGACAAATCCATGGGGTGAGCACAGCTTTTATGAAGATGTAGAGCTGCGTGAAGATGGAGGCACACCACCTTTTCTGCAGACCATCAAAGCTTCGCTGGCAGTAAAGCTTAAAGAGCAAATGGGTACTGTGAATATTTCTGTGAGAGAAAAAGAAATTACCGCGAAAGTTTTAACGGGTCTGAAAAGTATAGAAAATCTGCATTTACTTGCTGATAACATTACTGAAAGACTGCCGGTTATTTCTTTTTATATTGAGGGAATGCATTACAATCTTGGGGTCAGGCTGTTGAACGACAGGTTTGGCATTCAGGTGAGGGGAGGATGCTCCTGCGCCGGTACCTACGGGCATTACCTGCTGCACGTATCAAAACACCGTTCACACAAGATAACACAAATGATTGAACATCACGACCTATCTGAAAAACCGGGCTGGATAAGATTATCGCTTCACCCGGTTATGACTGATGACGAAATTGAATTAATTTTAAAAGCAATTAATGAATTATCTGTACACTTCAGACAGTGGTCAGGTGATTATGATTACGATGCCCACGAAAATACGTTCATTCACAGATCAAATCCCCAATTCGAAAAACAAACCGTTGAAAATTGGTTTAAATGATTAAATGAAAAAATAATAATAAAAGCAGGGTTATCAGCCCTGCTTTTTTTTGAGTCCGGTGAATCAGGAGATGAAACTAAGCTTATTTTACCAGTATCATTTTCTTAACCTGAGTAAATCCTTCTGCATTTATTCTATAGAAATATACACCGCTTGAAAGATGTGAGGCATTGAAGTCATAATTATAGCTTCCAGGGTTCATATTTTCATTGATCAGCTGGGTAACTTCTCTGCCTGATATATCAAATATCTTTAAAGTGACCTGGCCGCTTTTGGGTATTGAAAATTTTATATTTGTGACCGGATTGAATGGGGTCGGGTAATTATGTTAAAGCTTAAAGCCTGAAGGTATTTGATTTTAAATTTTTTTTATTACGGTTATCATATGCTCACCGTCAAAATATGCATTTACTCCTCCATTTCCTGCAAAAGCTGATACTGAGCTTTTACCGTTTTCACCCGTGTAGATCCCGAAAACCGGAACATATAAAGGTGAAGCCTGTATAGTGTTTATCTTTGTTAAAGAAACGTTACCTGCGGCTGATAGCCTTGTTGTTATTACTGAATCGCCGTTCAGTGTTACAAAGCCCATCACAAAATTGTTGCCGGCATTAGATGAAGAATCAGAGCTGCAGTATGTATACGCGCATGTTTGAGTCAGTGAAAAGACTTTGAAAGTCCAAAGTTTGCCGCCATTTGTTGTATAATAGCTGTATGGATGATTTCGTGATGTAAATGTAATTATCATATTCTTTTCAAGATTTGGAGCCTGCTGTGAGATTGTTAAGCACGGCTTTTCATTTTTAACTCCGTTCTCAATCAATGGAGTAAGAACATAGCTTCGGTTTGTTGATGGAAGCTCTGGTGTTCTGTAGATCCCGACTCCTGTGGACTAAATAACAAATACTCTTTAAAAGCTGATATAAATAGAGTCATTAGAGCTGGTTGCCAGAAACTGTGACCCCGGGTAATTATCAGAGGTATCAGTTGTGATAAGCTCGTTGGTATGTGTTTGACCCCAGTTAATTGTCCTGAAGTGCCTGAAACCGTTTGTTGCGCCTGCATTGGGTGATTCTTTTACAAAAGCATGAAGATATGTGCTGTTCTGGTAATATTGTCCGTCGCTGCAGCATGTTACCTGTTCAAACTTTCTGCCTGCGGAAGGATATGCTACAACACCTGAGTATTGCCCGTCACCGTTCCTGCGGATAGAAAGCATATTCAGTTTTGCATTGTTGCCGTTTGTTTCTGTGCTTGAAGTAAAATAAACAATGATCCTTGTTGAATCAGCTACATTGTTATTTCTGGATTCTACCATCATATCCATAGATAAGTAGTACTCAGTGTAGTGCGGGTACTCAATTATCTGGCTCCAGTTAACGCCTCCATTGGAAGATTTGTAAACACGGAATAACCCTTTTTGCGAAAACTCCGGCTTTAATGCAACCAGAAGATAGAGCAGCCCGTCTTCTCCCTGTTTAATGACAAGCGGCTTTTTAGTATTTTCGCTGAGGTTACCGCTGTATGCAATTACATCTGTACTGTACCAGTCAGTTGTTACATTACTGTTGCCGCTGCGGTTAACAGTATTGATATTCAATTCGTTTTCAGCAAGAACAGTAGTATTCATATACTTTTCCATTTCAAGAGCCAGTTCTGTTTTCCTCAGGCTATTTTCACTTTTTTTGACTGAATAATATTCATTCAGAAGCTGAGCCGGAATAGTACCTGTCTGTGCAAATATGCTTATTGAAGCAGTGATTAATAATATTAAAGCTGTGATGATCTTCATTTTTTTGTTCTCCTTTTATTTGTTAAATTATTTTATAATTATCTTTATTTTCCTGTATCAGATTTATGGTGCTTTGGCAATCACAGGTAACGACCATTCCTGCTGTCCGTTTTTATTTACCGGGGCAACCCTGAAGCTGTATTTTTTACCGCTTTTTAAACCTGTTGCTGTATATTTTGATCTTGTTACTATATCCGCATGTTTCCATAATCCGTGTGATCTTGTGAATAAATTCATCTGAATTATATATGTAGAAGATTCCTGTGAAGGCTGCCATAACAGTTCAATTTCTCCTGTTCCAACCCCGGGTACAGCATAAAGAGTTATATTACTATCTGTTTGTTTTTTTGATTTGTATGTTCGTTTCATATAATTTTTTTACTATACAAATTTAACTTTTTATCAGCGTGTGTTTCCAAGAAACTAACTGTGATTTGTTTATTGGCAATTCAGGTTTATAATAGAGGGTTAACCTTAAAAACTTGGTATTTATTGCCGTTTTTTTGAATTATCTTTGGAAACTCTTTGACCGTGGTTTTACTGCGGACTATCTTGGAAAGATATATGTAATTGTTTTTGTTGTTAGTAATTAACTGTTAATAAATCACTTAACCTGGCGAATGATAAAAAGCAGCCTGCTGGAAATTTTGAGAACTTTTTCACTGAAGGAATACCGGGAGTTCGGAGATTATATAAATTCACCTTTTTTTAATAAAAATGAGGCAGTTATAAAACTGTATGAATATATCAAGCTCAATTTTAGTGAAACAGAGAGTGAAAAATTTGAAAAGGAAAAAGTTTTTAGTGAAATTTTTCAGAATGTTGAATACAATGACGGATTTATGAGAACTATTATGTTCAATTTAACCCAGCTTGCTGAAGACTTTCTGGCATATAATAATTATAAATCTAAAGGAATACAGGAGGATCTTCATTTAATAAGAGAGCTGAATTCCAGAAACCTGGATAAACATGTTTTAAAGAACCTTAATTCTGTATCAGAAAAAGTAAACAATTATGATCACGAAGATGAATCTTACTTCCTGGATATGTTCCTGGTTGAAAAAGAAAAGAATGTTCTTTATGACAGGACCAAAAAGCTGCTGAACAAAAAAGATATTTCAGAACATGATCACCTAAGTGAATCTGAAAATTTAATAAGGTTCTTTTTTATACATATTTTGAAGAGGTACAGGTACCTGCTTAACAGGCAGAATGTTATGAATATGAATTTTGAATTTGAATTTCTCAGCGAGATACTTAAATACCTTGTTGATAATATGGATAAATATTCAGGACTGCCTTCTTTAAAAGGACTGGTTAGCCAGGTTATGCTGCTAAAAACCGAAAATGATGATCACTTTTATGAGTGCAAGAAAATTTATATGGATCTTGATAATAGTATTGGCAGAGGTGAAAGGCATAACGGGCTGGTACTTATCAGCGGATATTGTATTACCCAGCATTATAAAGGCAGAACTGAAATGATGAAGGAATTTTTTGAGATACAAAAGTTCCGCGAAAAACACGGGATCATAAAAATGAATAAAAATGATTTTGTAACTACCGTATATTACCGAAGCATTGTTACAGCCGCTGTACTTGTAAATGATATTGAATGGGGTGAAATGTTCATTAATAAGTATAAAAGCGAGCTTCAGCCTGAAGGCAGGGAAAGCGCATATAATTTTTCTATGGCAAGGATAAGGGAAAAACAAAAAAGGTATGAAGAATCGATGAATTATCTGAAGAATGTAAAGCTTGAAGATGTTTATTATAAAGTGAATGTAAAATCTTTAATGACAAAGCTTTACTTTGATATGGGTTTAATGAATGAGCTTGCTGACCAGCTTGATACTTTCAGGAAATTTCTGAAAAATGACCAGCTTATTAACAGTGATTTCAGGCGCGTGAACAATAACTATGTTAAGCTGTTAACAGATCTTGTAAAGCTGAAGGAAAATTCCGGAAGAGTGAAAGCACCGGAGTTCAGGAAAAAACTGGAAGAAACTGATACCATTAGCAAGGACTGGCTGATGGAAAAGCTGGATGAGCTGAATATTAATTAAATTATTTGTTTGTATCTATTACTTTATAATACACATTCTCTATATTCCCGGTCATAATATCAACAGTAAATTTCTGCATCATCAGCTCAAAGCTTTTTCTTCCCATTTCTTTCCTTAGCTTCTCATCGCTGCATAACAGCATTAGCTTGCCGGAAATACCTTTGACATCTTTATCTTCCAGCACAAATCCGCTTACACCTTCAGTTACCATTGCAGGCATATCGCCAACGCGTGTAATTACCATGGGCAGCTCCTGGGCTAAGGCATGCAGCATTGCATAGGGGAAAGTCTCTCCGCCGCCTTCAACTGATGTGTGAGCATATATATCAAATGCAGAGTACATCGATTTGATTTCTTTCCTGAAGCCCGGGAAAATAACTCTTTCAGATATACCAAGCTCACCGGCAAGCTTATGAAGCATATCTGAGAGCTCGCCATCCCCCACAACCATTAGCCTGCTTTTTGGAAATGCCTTCATTACTTCGGGATATGCGCGTATAAGATACTCCTGTCCTTTAAAAGGCACCATCCTTGCTACGTTGCCTATCAATATTTCATCATCTTTTACATCAAACTCAGCGCGAATGCGTTTTCGGGTTTCGGGATCTTTTTTATTCTGTTCAGGGTCAAGTCCAAGATGAATAAGGGTGATTTTCTTCGCGTCAATGTGATCTTCATTTATCAGCAGGTCCTTTGTGCACTGGCCATCTACAATAAAATGGTTTATAAGGAATTTATTCCTGTACCAGTGTGTAAGATTGTGTGAAATGCTGTGAAAGCTGTGATTGGTTGTAACATGAGGTATCTTAGCGAACTTTGCCGCAAATGCGCCGGCAGTCCTGTCATAATTTGTGTTTGAGTGCACTATATCAATATTATTTTCTTTGATAAACCGGCTAAGCTGCTTTGATATTTTCCAAACGTTGTTTTTGCCGGAGTGTTCAGGGTAATCGACCGGGAATACATCAATACCTTCAGCAATACAGCGGTCATATATCAGGTTATCGTTCCTGCAGGAGACCCAGACTTTATGCCCCCTGCTTTTTAGCAGATTGGCAAACTGGTACACAAAAAATTCCCCGCCTCCGTAAATATCAAGCGCGTTTAAGAGTAATATATTTAGTTTTTTATTTTCCATGTATTTATTTACAAAATTAACTTAATTAATGGATTCTTTAAACGGGCAAATAAATACCATACCTGTCATTCTGAAACCTGATAATTGTCAGTAAATTATATAGCCTAAATCATATGATATTATGACCTTGGACGTTAATTTAGTAGTGGTAAAAAATATTCTGAAAAAAATAACTGCGATTTATCGCAAAAATATCAATAAAATGGAAACTATAACTTACAAAGAAGTTAATTCAAAAGAGCTGGGTTTTGCTGCAAGAAGAGGAAAGTATTATGATATTAACGATATACTGAAATCAGGGTTGCCTTTAAAAGATAAAGAAACAGAAAATTTTGAAAAGCTGGATGTTATATACAGAACGCTTGTTGCTGTATTATTCAATTTTGTACCTACAAGCGGACATCCCGGCGGTTCAATTTCTTCAGGCAGACTGGTATCTTCAATTCTCTATAATATACTTGATATGGATATCACAGATCCTTTCCGTGATGATTCTGATATGGTTGTTTATGCTGCAGGACATAAGGCACTTGGTCTATATGCAATGTATGCATTACGGAATGAGCTGGTAAGGGCATATAAACCTGAATTGCTGCCTGACGAAAAATTCCAGATGCGGCTTGAAGATCTCTTAGGCTTCCGCCGGAATCCAGTAAACGAGCTTCCATTGTTCCATAAATATAATGCCAAAGCACTTGACGGACATCCAACCCCGGCAACGCCTCATGTAAAGATAGCAACCGGTGCGAGCGGTGTTGGTGATACAGCGGCATTCGGGCTTGCATTGGGCGCAATTGATCATTTTGGCGATAACTGTCCGCAGGTACATGTAATTGAAGGCGAAGGCGGTATGACACCGGGCAGAGTTGCCGAAGCGCTAGCTGCTGCAACTGCTATGCGGCTGCATAATATTAAATTCCACATAGATTTTAACCAGGCATCAATTGATTCAAACCGCGTTTGCCGCGAAGGCGAGTTAAAAGGTGACTACGTTCAGTGGAACCCGATGGAACTTTGTTACCTGCATGATTTTAATGTGATATATGTTGATGATGGAAAAGATTTTAACAAAGTTGCTGCTGCACAGCAGTTCGCAATGAAGCTTGATAACAAAATGCCTACCGCCATTGTTTACCGCACAGTAAAAGGATGGAAGTACGGCATCGAAGGAAGGGCATCACATGGCGCGGGACATAAAATGAATTCAGAAGGCTATTACCACGCATGCGACGAATTTGAAGCCGCATTCGGCGTTAAAGTTCCGCATTTTTCCGGTGAGAACACGCTTAACAACATAGAAAAATGTTTCTTTGATACATTGATGACAATAAGAGGCGTGATTGAAAAAGAATCATCACTTAAATATTTTGCAGATGCTATTAACGAAAGCAAAAAAAGATTAACTAAAGATAACAGGAAACCTAAGGCAGGAAGCTCTCATCTTGAAGAGCTTTATAAGAATAATATACTGAATGAAAAAGTTACACCGCCGGAATTAAATGTTATACCCGGTGAAAGCACAACACTTCGCGGAGTGCTTGGTGCTTCACTTGGATATATAAACAAAATGTCAGGCGGAGCTGTTCTTGGAGTTGCCGCTGACCTGCTTGGCTCAACATCTGTTAACCTTGTAGGCACAGGCTTCCATGAGGGATTTTATGATGCAGTAGATAACCCTGATTCAAGAATACTTGCCATAGGCGGAATATGCGAAGACGCAATCGGCGGAATGATGGCAGGGCTTTCAGCATTCGGTAAACACATAGGTGTAAGCTCATCTTACGGCGCATTCATAAGCGCTATGGAGCATACCGCTGCAAGGCTTCACGGTATCGGCGAACAGAATAAAGTAATGCATTTTGGCGGTAATTATAATACTTGGGTATTAATAAACGCGCATGCAGGATTGAAGACCGGTGAAGACGGTCCTACACATGCTGACCCGCAGTGCCTGCAGCTAATCCAGGAAAACTTTCCTCCGGGAATACTGATAACTTTAACTCCGTGGGAACCCGGCGAAATATGGCCGTTGCTTGCAGCAGGATTGAAACACAGGCCCGCAATACTTTCACCGTTTGTTACCAGGCCAAATGAGCTTGTTATGGATAGGGAAAAGCTTGGCATTGCACCTGCATCTGATGCGGCAAAAGGAGTATACGCGCTTAGAAAAGCTGACCCTAAACAGCCGTTAGACGGTTCTGTAATTCTGCAGGAAAGCGGCGTTACAATTGAGTTCATTACAAAAGTACTGCCTATGCTTGATAAAGACGGGTATAATCTGAATATATATCATATTTCAAGCGCAGAGCTTTATGACGCACATCCCAAAGAAGAACGCGAAGCTTTGCTGCCGTATACTGTAAGACGCGATGCTCTTGGCATTACAGGTTTCACACTGCCTACAATGTATAAATGGGTTACAGGCTTTGAAGCAAGATATAATATTCTGCATCCTTTCCGCAAAGGGTATTACCTTGGCAGCGGAACTGCTGAAAGTGTTTTACACCAGGCAGGTCTTGACGCTGATTCAATGTACGCAGAAGTTAAAAAATATATTGAAACCAAAGCAAGAGAAAAGGTTTCGGTAAATTAAGATTCAAAATAAGTTATATTCAAAACGGGGGTATGTTTACAAAGCCGCTTCGATGGAGCTTTTTCGGGGCGGTTTTTTTATTTGGGTTTTGAAACATTAACTAGTATGTTAAGTATAATTTGTAATTATTTAAATATTTATGACTTATAAAATACTTTTCAATTTTTCGCTAACGCCAAAAGATTCCGATACACTTATATACGGTGCATTATACGGGAGGTTTGTAAAATTTTTGTTTTTTGCTTTTATTGTTTTTTCAATTCCCTTTATTGTATTGGCTATTGTAAAAGATCCATTATTTATTGTTTTTACTTTATTTTTCATTATTCCCGTATTGTTTTTCGGTCCGTATGGCACGTGGATGAAGAAATATCATTCATTAATATATTACGAAAATGATTCATTGTTATTAAAAAGCACAATACAAAACTCACCCAAGAAATATACCGTTAACTTAAAGGAAATTGCAGTTATTGAAAAGGAAAATCTTATGCTTCCCAGGGCTTTACTTTTTAAAGATTATGACGGTAAAGTAAAAGGTAAGGTAAATAGTCTTCTTCTTATGAGTTCAGAATTTCAAAAGCTTATACTACTTATCAGGTCCAGAAATAGCCATGTTCAGATTAAAATATAATGATCTGATTTATTTTATCAGCACCATTTTCCTGCTGATGGAAATTTTATCTGTGCTTAAAACATAATAATATACCCCGCTGGGCTCTTTTGCAGCATTCCAGTTAACAGTATGATAACCGGCCTCAATGGTTGAATTCAGAAGTACTGCTATTTCTCTGCCCAGAGAATTATAAATTCTTAAATTAATATTTTCCGTCCCAGGCATACTGAAACTGATCTCTGTAACCGGGTTAAACGGATTGGGGTAATTCTGCATTAGCAAATAACCTTCAGGAATAGAATTACCTTCACTGTTAATTCCCAGTACGGCAACACACAATCCATGCGTTCCAAGCTGATTTCTGTAAGGTGAGTTTAACATAGCAGTCTGCATTCTTACAGCCTGGTCATAAGTAAACATATATTTTGCAGGGTCAGCTGAGTAATCCATGTAATTCATGAACATCTCACCGTTTGGTGAATTGGCGGGACTGCTGCAGGAACCGGGATTCAATGGGTAAACCGGGAAACCTGTGTTTGATGTAAATGCAGGAGGAGTATCAGCACAATAATCCGTTAAACAGCTGCCGTCTGCCCATATATGCCTTAACCCAAGATAATGTCCCGCCTCGTGTGTTATTGTCCTTCCGCGCACGTTTGGTGATGCATAAACACCTCCCGGGAAAATGAATGCAGAGCCTACTGCTGATGAGTAACTCCATATTCCGTCAGTGGAATCAGTGCCTTCTCCCGCACCGGAAATTCCGGGTAAAGTACTTAACGGAGGAAGTGTTGAAAATCCGGTAAACGGCATTGAGGCGTTTTTATCACTTATCCAGATATTCAGGTATTTTCTTACATCCCAAATTGATTGTGGTTTTATTGTGCCGTCAAAATAGCTTCTAAGATCAGCAGGTACTGCAAAAGTATTCGGATTTACCCACCCTCGGCTGTTTAAATTTATTCGTTCAATACCAGGTTCAGGTAATGTGTTTCCAGATGTATCTTTTTCGGCAAGGCAGAACTTAATATTAATATTGGCTATCTTAACCCTGCCAAGGCTGTCACGGTTTACGGCCGGTAAATTCTGATTGATTGCCCATTGTATAAAAGCATTTACAGGATAAGTATTGCAGTTAAATCCTGTTCCGGCATAATCCTGGTTAAGCACAGTTACCTGTGAGCTTATCTGCGCCTGCAGAATATTGGGGAAAGTACCTACAGACTGGCCGCTGTGAATCACATGAAAAATTACGGGAATAGTATATTCAGTAAATTGCTGAGAGGAATTTTGTTCGTGAGTTTTTTTGAAATCATTTATAAGGCTGCTGAAAATATTTTCCCATTGCTGTGAGGGAATTTCTGTACCGCAGAAATTATTTTCCTGGGAATAGGCAGAATAAGTAAAAACTAAAATTAATAATATGTATCTCAAAATATTCAGCATTTATTTTATTAATGTTAATTCAGCCCAATAATAATTAAAAGGAAACAAAGAAAATCATTAATAATAGGGTAGGGTTTACGGAATGATTTTATAACTTTTAAATAAATTTTTTAGTTGTTAAATTTGTAATTCCAAAGGCAAAAAACATCAATATTTGTTTAATATCGCATGTTTTTGCAGTTGTAGCCAACAACTTATCGGGTCGAAGACACGAGAAGTGAAATGGCAGACAGAGTTTAATTATTAT
>JAPUEV010000206.1 GCA_027492415.1 Ignavibacteria bacterium | reverse complement strand
GGCAGTTATTGCATGTTGGCGCATCTTTATTATCTTTGCTTACGCCAACCTGGTGAATACTGCCGGTATAATCCTGCAGCTGGTTAACGTGACAGCCTGACTGGCCGCATGTAGTTGCGATATTTTTCTTGCTTATCCTGCTATCCGGGTTATCAGCGGATTCCATTTCATGCGCACCGTGGCACTGGTAGCATGTTGGTGCGTCAAAATTTCCGTTCTTAAGAGCTAGATAATGCACGCTGTTCTGGTATCCGGAAATAAGCTCTTCTTCGCCTTTAAAATTCTTATGCGGTATTTTTCCGTTCTTATGACAGGTTAAACATTTATCAGTCAGGTTAAGCTTGGTAAAATCGTTTGATAAAAGAGTAGACTGGATTTCATGTTCACCGTGACAATCAGTACATGTGGGCGCTTTATCATTTCCTTTTGAAAGCTCCTGGCCATGCTTGGATTTTTTGAAATTCGCGACCGTTTCTTTGTGGCACTTTCCGCAGGTTTCAATTTGCCTAGCCCTTTTTGTTGAGCTCTTCGGATCGGAAGGATTATCGATCATATGGTTTCCGTGGCAATCAACACAGCCTGCAGCCTCAAGAAGACCTTCTTTTTCGACGGATGCGTGTATGCTGGTTTTATAATGCTGAACGAACTTAGCAGAACCAAGCTGGTCTCCCGGGAATTTCTTTTCGTCCAGATGGCATTTTAAACATGATTCTGATTCCACAGATATTTTACCGCGGATAATTTTATGAGAGCCGTGGCAATCAGTGCAGGTAGGCGCTTCTTTGTTCCCTTTTTTCAAAACAGTCATATGAATACTGTTATTGAAGTTCTTTTCATGATCTCCGTGGCATTTGCCGCATGTTTGGGATACTTCGTTCTTGGAGATCTTTTTAATTTCGTGGCCTTTGCCGTGGCAGCCTTCGCAGGTTACATTTTTCTTAGCGTGTATGCTTTCTGAAAAATGCTGAATATTTTTATTCTTATGGCAGCTTAAGCACGTCTTAGTTTCTTCTTTAGCGAATTCTTTGCCCGGCTTTACATCATGCTTGCCGTGGCACTCGTAACATTTTAATTTTTCGTGAACGTTACCTGCAAGGCTTTTTGCTTCTTTATGGCAGCCTATACAGTTAACATCCTGTTTTGTTTTTGAGTGCGGCATTTCATCAGGGTTGTAATTTTCATGGCAGTCTTCACACTCAGCAACATTATGAACTGATTTTTTAAAATCATCGGGGTTAACAAATACTGAAATTTTCTTACCGTTCTTTTCCATGGTAAGATCTTTATCTTCATGGCATGAAAAACAAACATCCGTGTTACCTTTTGATATCCTTGAGTAACTGTCTGCAAATATCAGCAAACCGCCTATCACTATGACAGGAAGGAGGATTTGAACGATATTTTTTTGCAGTGTTTTCATTTTTAATTGTACCGGGTTATTTCACTCTTTCTGAAATTTCTTCAATTGCAGATTTTAATTCGCTGAGCTTAAACGGCTCAGACATATATTTTACGTCTTTAGATTCATTTGCTTCTGAGCCCAGTGAAGGAAGGCAGATTATTGGGATAGTATTGAATTTCTGTTTGATCTTTTTTGTCAGCTTTAGGTCAATATCTTTATCCAGCACCAGGCAATCAATTTTCCTGTCAAAATCATTGATAAAAAGATCATTTATGTCTTCACCGCTGGTACAGCTGATATTATATCGCTCCGAACCAAGAGTCTTCCTGATAAGAGAGCAGATCTCCGATTTTAAACTTAGTATATGTACATTAAAGTTTTCCATTTTCATATATCATTTATACTATATATGGTACAAATAACGTGCCATAATTTTGTTGTTTAATATCATTTTTTTTGATGATTTTAAGCTTAATGTGGAAAATATCTACAAAAACGTTTGTTTTGGAGGGGAATTGATGGGGATAAATAATTACTTAATTTTTCTGCTCTTTTGCTATTGACAAATCACACTTCATTGAGTATTTTTATATGTGACTAATTAGTCACATATAAAATATGGAACAAGTCTGGAAAGCATTATCGGATAAAACACGCAGGGAGATACTGGATCTGCTTCGGGAGAAGGAAAGGACAACCGGAGAGCTTTCAGGCTATTTTAAAAATCTCACCCGGTACGGTGTGATGAAGCACCTCAGCATTCTGCACAAAGCGAACCTGGTAATAATAAAACGCGAAGGCAAGAACAGGTGGAATTATATTAACCCGCTTCCTATCCAGGAAATATATGAGAGATGGGTAAAAAAATATGAAGCGGGATGGAGCAGCTATTTGATTCAATTTAAAAATAATATGGAGAAAACCGAAATGGAAAAAATCAAATTCACCGTAGCAGTCAGGATCAGTAAGCCACTTCCTGAAGTATTTAAAGCATTCACTGATAACGAAATAATAACGAAATATTTCGTAACTTCGGCAAGTGCGCCAATAAAAGCTGCAGGAGATAAGATCACCTGGTCATGGGGTGAGCATAAATCAGAAATTACTGTAACTGAATTTGAAGAGAACAAAAAAGTTGTATTCACCTGGCCCGGGTTTAAAGTCAATTATGATATTAACGTAACATTTATTTTTGAAGAGGTAGAGGGCAAGACAAGAGTTTCTGTGACAGAAGAAGGATATAAAAATGATGAGGATGGAATTAACAGTTCATTTATGAACAATGCCGGATGGAAAGAAATGCTCTTAAGCTTAAAGGCATGGGTAATGCATAATGTTGATTTGAGGAAATAATATTTCCCATTAAAAAGTATGTATAATTTTCAATAATGCAGGTTTTTAAAATCAATATAATACTCTGTATTTATGTAATTTATGAGAGCCTTTCAAAGGCTCTCATAGTTTTTAGATTATAAAAAAAGGTACCCAATAGCGAGAACCTTTCTATTCCATTTATGCAATTTTAATTTTACACTTTTGCCTTTTGCATATTATTCCAGATCATATTCTTTGATCTTTTTGTAAAGGGTTTTGCGGTCAATGCCTAAAATTTTTGCAACCTGAAGCTTGTTCCACCCGTTCTCTTCAAGCACTTTTTTTATGTGAACTTTTTCGAGATCTTTAAGCTCTAAATTCCCGCCGGTAGTAATATTCTCTTCATCATTAAGTTCATTATTCAAGAATTTAAAATTATGCCTTCCAAGCATATCACTATCACATGAAATGACAGCGCGTTCAATTACATTTTCAAGCTCACGCACATTCCCCTGCCAGTGATGATTACTTAACAGGTCAATTGCATCGCCTTTTAATGATATCTGCCTGTTATTTTTTTCAGATATTTTTTTTATGAAATGATCAGCCAGCAAAGGTATATCTTCTTTTCTCTCATCAAGCTTTGGAAGAGAAATTGTAACCGTTGATATCCTGTAGAAAAGATCTTCCCGAAACTTTTTATCTTCGATCATTTCTTTCATATTCCGGTTAGTAGCGCTCAGCAGCCTAACATCAACTTTTTTTACTTTATCACTTCCCAGCGGTTTAATTTCCCAGGTCTCAATTACACGAAGTAATTTGGACTGCAGGTTAAACGGCATTTCAGCTATTTCATCAAGCAGCAAAGTACCGCCATTAGCAAGCTCAAAAACACCTTTTTGCGCATCAACTGCTCCCGTATATGCGCCTTTTGAGTGGCCAAAAAGCTCACTTTCAAGCAGATTATCGGGAATTGCACTGCAGTTTATTGCAATAAATGGTCCGTCAGTCCTTGGGCTGTTGTGGTGAATTGCCCTTGCAACAAGCTCTTTACCGGTTCCGCTCTGGCCTTCTATAAGTACATTGGCATCAACCCTGGCAACATTTTTTATCATATCAAAAACTTTAAGCATTTTCCTGCTTTTACCGACAATACTGCTGAAAGAAGATGTATCATCTACCTGTGAACGCAAATTTGCAACCTGTTTATTCAGGTTAATATTTTCAACTGCTTTATCAAATTTTAAAATGAACTCTTCAAGGTTAAACGGCTTGCCGATATAATCAAATGCTCCAAGCTTCATTGCTTCCACAGCTGAATCGATGGAACCAAAACCGGTTATCATTATAAATAATGTATCTTCTTTCTTGGCTTTAAGCAGATCTAAACCGCTGATATCAGGCATTTGAAGGTCGGAGATAATAATATCATACTCTTCGCTTTCTATCTTTTTAAGCGCTTCTGCACTGTCATTTTCTGTTGCCGCAGAAAACCCTTTTTTCTCAAGAACTTTCCTGAGAAGTATAGTGGAATTCACTTCATCATCAACAATTAATATTTTAACAGACTGGGTATCCATACATGAAATTTATTATCTTTTCTTTACAAATATAAATATGTTGGTCATATATATTTATGATAAAAGTCATATCAACCGATGATGTTAATCATAATTAACCTCAATTTCAGCAAAATTTTAATGTTAGGTGTGTAATTTAACCCCATATGGATTAAAACATAGTCAAAACACAGTCTTTATCGTCATAATTTTTGGCACGCTATTTGAGTATATATTAGTCAAGAGTTTGAAAATTGAAAATGTTAAACACCAATAATTTAGGAGGAATCATCATGAGACGGACAGGGACATTCTTACTGTTTGTACTTTTCTGCACGGGAATAGTTTTTGGAGCTCCGAGGGTAAAAATAGTTACAGAATATGTAACTCCTCAAATGCTTGCAACTAATTCTGCATTTACAGGCGATTCAACAGTTGCCAGCGGTTTAAGATCAGTTGCCAAAGGAACATATGTTTATTTCAGAGCATGGAACTTTGGAGATACAACTTCAATTCAGACAGCCACATGGACAATGCTGACTAAACCGGCTGGATCAACAGCAACACTTGCCGGGTTAACAGGTTTGCCAACATGGCAGAAATTCAAAGCAGATCTGACAGGAAATTACAAAGTTCAGGTTTCAATTACCACATCATCAGGAACAAAAGATACAACTGTAGATGTATATGCATCAACATTTGTAGGCACAGGCGGTTTTGATAACATTCCTGCTGCATTTCCAAACTGTATGAGCTGCCACGGAACAACACCGGAATTCACTAATATTTTTGACAGGTGGAAAGTATCCGGGCATGCAACTTCATTTAAGACCGGTATCTCTACATCAAATTCAGGTTTTGGTCCATCATGTTTTAAATGCCATACAATGGGTTATGATCACAATATAGTTGCAAGCAATAACGGATTTGATGATAAAGCAGTTGAATTAGGATGGAACTGGAGTTCATATTCACCACCTAAACCGGGCAACTGGGATACAATTAAAAACCGTTTCCCGACTTTAGCACCTTTTGCAGGTGTAGGATGTGAAAGCTGCCACGGCCCGGGAAGTGAACACGTATTCGGCGGCGGCGATACTTCTAAGATAATGAAATCAGTTACTGCAGGCGTTTGCGGACAGTGCCATGATTCACCGCCAAATGCTCCAATTTTCACACAGTGGAAAAATGCAAAACACTCTAGCGTAGTTTGGTCATCATCATTTGCACAGAATAACTATGCAACACCTAACGATCTTGGTAACTGTATAAGGTGCCATGACGGACAGGGTTATGTAAACTTCACAAAGAGTACACCTACTGTAACAAATGGTAAAACTCAGGCATCACACGAAATGGTATCATGCGCAACCTGCCATGATCCTCATGGAAACTCTAATGTTGCAAATTTAAGGAACAGACCTGCCGGAAGCGATACACTTGCTAACGGTTATCATTATACAGGTGTTGGTACCGGCGCAACATGCTTGGATTGCCATAAATCAAGAAGAAATACAGCAACATACGTTTTAACAAGAGTAACAAGCTCAACCTGGGGTCCGCATCATAATTCACAGGGTGATCTTTACTTAGGACAGAACTTAGCAACATTTGGCGGCGCACCATACAGGCAGACACAGCACTGGGCATTCTTACAGAACGCCTGCGTAACATGTCATATGGCACCAACAGATACAACAGCTGCAAACAGGGATAAAGTCGGCGGACATGCATTATTCCTTCATAACGAAGCTACAGATTACGATCATTTAAAAGCCTGCCAGACATGTCACTTTGGAAAAACAAGGTTTGACCAGTTCATAGCAGACGCTGATTACGATGCAGATGGTACAATTGAACCATGGAGACTGGAAGTAAGAGGATGCTTAACCAGGCTAGCAATGCAGTTACCACCAGTTGGTGTTGATTCAGTTGCATGGCAGTTAATTGCAGCAGACTCAAATAACGTAACATTAAGAAAAGCCTATATTAACTACCTCTCTATAAGAGACGGCGGTGAATACGGAATGCATAATGCTAAATATGTTATCGATGCACTTGTAGCATCAAGGAATGCACTTATCGGAATTCAGACTATTTCGTACGAAGTTCCTGAAAGATTTGAATTAACACAGAACTATCCAAATCCGTTCAATCCAACAACCAGGTTCAAATTCTCGCTTCCAAAAGAAACAGATGTAACGATAGTGGTTTTTGACATTATGGGTAAGGTAATAAAAGTACTTGCAAAAGATAAATACAATGCAGGCAAATATGAAGTTGACTGGAACGGCACGAATTCAATGAACAGCCAGGTAGCAAGCGGTGTTTACTTCTACAAAATTGTTGCCGGCGGTTACACAGATGTTAAGAAAATGATAATGCTTAAATAATTTTATTCTCTTATAATTTGCATCTGGTTATTGAAAAATTAGTTAATTGAGAAAAAATTCCCAGATGAATTAAGCCCCCGGTGCAAATCGGGGGTTTTTATTTTATAACCATCTGTACCGTTATTACGGGAATTCACCCGGAACACTAACAATTGTTAGTTGTTAATAGTTAATAAAAGATTAAAATCATAATTTCACATGCGTTTACATAAGGAAAATCATATAAATTTTTGATTGTAATCATAGTACAGAAATATTTAATACAATATTTTTGTAACGGATATTAGAGACAATAAAATAACATTATCTCTAAATTTACTCGAAAGGTTTAATAATATGAAATCATTAATACTTAACAAAAAATTCTTTGCAGCTATAATTGTAATATTCTTTGCATCTTCTATTTATCTTTATGGAGATATAGATGGAAGAACCGGAAGAACATTAAAAACCAGCACTTCCGGATGTTCATGTCACGGATCAATAAACTCGGGCGTAACTGTTACAATTACCGGTCCAGATACTTTAAATACCGGACAAACCCAACAATATACTTTAACAGTAACCAATTCAGGTAAGCTGGGTATGGGGCTTGATATTGCTACAAGGTTAGGTGCGTTAGGCGTTGTTTCTAACACAACCCATTTAGCAAATGGTGAGCTTACTCATAATGCAAATATTCCAATGACTAACGGGACTGCAACTATTACATTTAACTATACTGCTCCTGCTGCCGGAGGTACTGATACTATCTGGGCTGTTGGAATAGGCACAAATAATCAAAGCAATACCAGTGGTGACGCGTGGAATCATGCACCCAGCAAAAGAGTAATTGTAAGAAGTACCGTAGGTATTGAACCAATAATATCACCCGCTGATTTTAAGATCAGCCAGAATTATCCAAATCCTTTCAATCCGACAACTAACGTAGATATAACGCTTGCCAAAGAGACAAACGTAAGCATAAAAGTATATGATATAAACGGAGAAGAAGTCTATAATATCATTAACAGCAAACTTACTTCAGGCAATCATACATTTACATGGAATGCTGTAAACAATTATGGCTATACAGTGAACAGCGGTATATATTTCATGAAAATAAATGCCGGCGGAAATATTGAAACCCGGAAAATGATTCTTGTAAAATAAAGCTTAAAGTTTATTCGCTTTTTCTCAAAAAAACCTGCGTAAACAAACGCAGGTTTTTTTATTCAGTAAATTTAAATTAATGAAAATAAAAAAGCCGGTAAATTAACTACCGGCTTTTAAAATTCTGAACAACCGAAAAATTACCTTACGGGCAATGATATTGTAAAAGCCGTACCTTTACCAACTGTTGAATTTACTGTAATTGTACCTGAATGCTCTCCAATAATTCTTTTTACGATTGAAAGCCCCAGGCCAGTTCCCTTGCCATAGCCTTTGGATGAAAAGAAGGGTCTGAATATTTTTTCAAGATTTTCCTTAGGTATACCGGGTCCGTTATCTATTACATCAATATATATATGTGATGCATTTGTCCTGGTTTTAAGGGTAAGCTCTCCTTTGGCTGTGAAAGCCTGAATAGCATTAACTACAAGGTTTGTAATTACTTCTTCTATCTGCGCCTTATCAATATTAATTTTCGGAAGATCTTTATCAAGCGCTTTTTTTACAGCTATATCCTTATTACCTACAGAATATTTTGATTTGCTTATTATTTCCTCTATTAACAGATTTATATCTGTTTTTGTCTTTTCAACATTTATAGGACGCGAAAAATTGAGCAATCCTCTCAGAGATTTTGTAATCCTGGTAGCTTCATCTACAATTGTTTTAAGCTCTTCATATTCAGGCTGATCACTTTTTTTATTCAGCAGCAGGTAATCAGCGTTACCTGAAATAATATTGAGAGGGTTTGAAAGGCTGTGCGCGATACTTGAAACAACTTCGCCTATCAGCGCAAGGTTCTCTTTTTCCCTTAATTCCTTTTGAAGCCTTTTTACTGTTGTAATATCCCTTAAGATACCTACGCTGCCAATAGGGTTCTGTTC
This sequence comes from Ignavibacteria bacterium, assembly GCA_027492415.1. GTDB lineage: Bacteria > Bacteroidota > Ignavibacteria > Tepidaquicellales > OLB5 > OLB5. The sequence goes on along the minus strand of JAPUEV010000206.1, from coordinate 10,123 downwards.
CTTTTCATCAAAGACAGCAAACCTTGAAATACTTACATTAATAATTTCTTCTGATTTGGTAATTCTTTCTGTTTCATAATTTGCAAGGAATCCGTTCCGGTTGACTTCATCAATAAGGAATTTTCTTTCCCCTTTTTTACGTAAATATTCCGGTATCAGGAATTCAAAATCCCTCCCCATGACCTCCTCTTTTTTATATCCAAACATTTTTTCAGCACCGTTATTCCACAAAAAAACATGGTAATTATTATCAAGTCCTATTATTGCATCAATTGAATTCAGAATAATATCAGCAAAAAACTTTTCATGTGCAGATTTACCATCTTTCATAAGCTGCAGCATAGAGCCTAAACAATATTCCAGGTCATTAAGAATATCTTCAACCTGTAAATAAGGTAAACCGGTACTTTTGCGTATCTTATCTCTAAGCTTGGCTTTTTGCCTGCTTAACTCAGATATCAGCATTTGTTCCAATTACAAATCCTCCAAATCAATATTTCTTAATGTAAATATAGTTAATGATATATTTTTTGAGAATGATACCGCTCATACAATGTGATGATAAAAGTCATAGGATTGAAAATAACAGTATAATAAAATAAAGAAAAAATATTTTAAAAATCGGGTAAATCAATATAATTGATATAATTATTTATAAAAATGTGAATTATATCATATTTTTAGTTTCAATATATGCGTATTTTTGAAGTATTATGAAGAATATAAAAAATAAAATAGTTTTTGTTACCGGTGCAACAAGTGGATTTGGCAGATCAACTGCAGCAGCATTTGCAAAAAAAGGCGCTAAACTGATAATATGCGCCAGGAGAACATCCCAGCTAAAGGAATTTGCAGCCGAACTCAGAAAAAAATTCAAAGCAGAGGTTTTGGCAGTAACACTTGACGTAAGAAAAAAAGTTGATGTATTCAGAGTGATAAATAATTTACCTGCAAAGTGGGAAAATATCGATATCCTTGTTAACAACGCAGGTTTAAGCCGCGGGCTGGATAAGCTTCAGGAAGGCAAAATGATGGATTGGGATGAAATGATCGATACTAATGTAAAGGGTCTGCTTTATGTCACAAGAGCGGTTTTACCGCGTATGGTTGAAAGGAACTCCGGTCATATTATTAATATTGGTTCTATTGCCGGCCACGAGGTCTACCCCAAAGGTAATGTTTATTGCGCAACAAAACATGCCGTTGATGCTATTACAAAAGGCATAAGGCTGGATACTGTTGAAACAGATATCAGGGTTACTACTATTGATCCGGGATTGGCTGAAACTGAGTTCAGCATCGTTCGTTTCAGGGGAAATGTTAATAAAGCAAAAGATGTTTATAAAGGCATCGAGGCATTAAGGCCAGAAGATGTTGCAGAAGCTGTAATATATGCGGTAAGCCTTCCATTGCGCGTGGTTGTAGCTGAAATGATATTGCTGCCTAATAAACAAGCTTCAGGGCAGGTTGTACACAGAAATTAATGGATTTAAATTGAACGGAAAAGAGCTGTTAAAAAACGAAATTGGCACGATAGAGCTTGATATCGAAGGCATGGATTGCCCTTCATGCGCAATGAAAATTGAACGAAGGCTGAATAAGCTTGAAGGCGTTGAGCACGCAAAAGTTGATCTTGCAAATGAAACGGCAAGCTTTGTACTGACAGGAAGCGGCGCTGACCTTAATTTAATAAAAAATGAAATTGACAGGCTTGGTTATAAGGCAATTGAGCAGGATACCGATGAAGACGAATTAAGATCTGAGCAGGAAAAGCTGCAGGCCAGATCTCTGTTCAGGAAAAAAATAATAACATCAATTACCCTTTCAGTAATAATAGTAATACTCGGGATGAAGGAGCATATCAGCTCACTTTCATTCATATCACAGGATGCAGCCAACTGGTTCTCTCTTCCCATATCTGCCGTTGTAATTTTCTGGTGCGGCTCAAAATTCATGAAGGGTTTTATTGCTGATATAAGGGCACTTTCTGCCGGCATGGATTCTTTAATTGCTATCGGAACACTTTCAGCATTTTTCTACAGCATAGCCATTCTTTTATTCCCTTCAATTTCAGGTGAACATCACCAAACGGTGTATTTTGAAAGCGCCGCAATGATAATTACCTTCATTTTACTTGGCAATTACCTGGAGTTCAATTTAAAAAATAAAACTCATTACGCTATCAGATCGCTGACTGAGCTGCAGGCAAAAAATGCAGTTGTTATCAGGAATAATGAAGAGATTGAAATTCCCGTTAAAAAAGTAAAAGTTGGTGATATTGTATTAGTTAAGCCGGGTGAGAGGATACCTGTTGACGGAAAGATAATTGAAGGGCTTTCCAGCATAGATGAAGCAGCCATGACTGGTGAATCATTGCCGCTTGAAAAAAGCTCAGGAGAAAATGTACTGGGCGGAACCCTGAACATGAACAGCTACCTGAAGATTAGGACAGAAAAAACAGTAAATGACTCCATGCTTTCAAAAATTATCGGCATGGTTAAAGATGCGCAGAAAGCAAAGCCTAAAATACAAAGGATAGCAGATAAAGTATCATCAGTTTTTGTACCCGTGGTTATTCTAATAGCAATAGTAACATTCATAGTTTGGTACAGCATGCTTAATGAAACCCTGAGTTTTTCGCTTTTAAAAGCTGTAGCTGTGCTGATAATTGCCTGTCCTTGTGCCCTTGGTCTGGCAACTCCGATTGCTGTGGTTTTAGGCGTGGGCAAAGCTGCTGAAAATAAGATACTTTTCAACAATGCCGAAGCAATTGAAAATGTAAACAAAGTTGATACGATCTTATTTGATAAAACCGGGACATTAACTAATGCGAAATTTGAGATTAAAAAAATTATACCGCATAATGAGACCTCTCCGGATGAAATATTAAAAATTTCAGCTTCTATTGAGAATTTTTCCGAGCACCCGATAGCAAAAGCCATCGTATCAGACTATAAAAAGTTGTCCGGTGATATGTACCCGGTCACAGATTTTAAAATTACCTCAGGTATAGGCGTTACCGGTAGAATAAACGGTAAAACATATAAAATAGGCGGTGCAAATTTAAATATGCAGGCTCCCGGCAGTTCCTTTGCGAGCTCTTCAAGGAATATATTTTTATATGAAGATGAAAAGCTTACAGGTGAAATAGAGCTGGCAGATAAAGTTAAGTTAAATGCAAAGGATATCCTTAATAAGCTGAAGGAAGAAAAATTCAACATTGCAATGATAACGGGTGACAGCAATGATACTGCTGCAGAAATTGCTGAAGAGCTTGGCATAACTGATTTTAAAGCACAGGTATTGCCTGATAAAAAGCAGGAGTATGTTAAAGAGCTTCAGAACAGGGGCTCGAATGTTGCAATGGTTGGTGACGGTATCAATGATGCCCCTGCCCTATCAGCAGCTAACCTGGGAATAGCAATTGGCACCGGTCAGGATATTGCGATACAATCTGCGGATGTTATCCTGGTAAAAGGTGACCTTGAAAATATTCTTGCATTATTTAAGATCTCAAAGAAAACAATCACTGTTATCAAGCAAAACATCTTTTGGGCATTTTTTTACAACGCAGCGGCTATTCCGGTGGCTGCAGGAGTATTTGCCGGAATTGGCCTGACTGTATCTCCAGTAATGGCTTCCATGATAATGGCATTAAGCGATGTAGTAACTGTACTGCTGAATTCGATGAGACTTAAATACATGAAAATTAAGTAATTTATAGTTATATTTGTATATAAAGATTTATTTTTGGGAACAATCTTACATAAATCTTGTTTATATTTACGTCGTAAAGTTACAGATATTATAAATATTAAAAAGGAGACGAAATTGGGCAAACTAAATGGCCTGCCAAGCCACCGAATAAAAATACTAAATATCTGTAAATTATTAAAAAGAAAATATATTCATTTAATCAATAATCTAATCACATTTCAAAATATTTAAAGGAGAATAATAAATTGAAAAAATTAGTTGCGTTATTTATAATAGTAGCAGCTTTTTTAAGTCTTAACACAAATTCTACATTTTCACAGCCTCAGTTAAAAGTTCATTTAACAGGCGGTTATAATTTACCAATGCCTGATCTAAAAGGTGAACAGACATTTACTACTATTGAAGCTAATACCTATGGTATGAAAAGCGGTTTTAACGCTGGTGCAGATGTAAAATACTATCTTGGTAAAAAAAGGAACGTAGGTATCACATTAGGCTTGAATTACAACATGTTTTCAAATAACGTTGATTCAACCATTGGCGGAACAACCTATTCACAGAAAAATAAGATCAATACCTTCCAGGCAGCATTAGGTGTTGAATACAATTTTATGCCAAAAGGCAAAACCCAGCCGTTCTTAGGCGTTGCATTTACAGGCAATTTCTTCAGCGGTTCACAGAAGCTTGATCCTGTTTTAACAGGTTACACCGAAACAACACTCAAATCAGCTTCACGTTTCGGCGTTAAAGTTGGCGGCGGTTTAGATTTCAAATTAAGCAAATCAGTTGGCGCAGTTGTTGGATTTGATTATAACTTAGCAAACCTGATAGGAAAAGATGCTGACACAAACTTCGTACTTGGTCAGACAGAATTCCCATTAAACGATAAAGAATTCACATACGGCGGAACAACTTACAAAGCAAGAAGTATTTCCTACATAAACTTCTACGCTGGTGTTTCTTTCTTCTTCAATGAACCAAAGAAAATGAAAAAATAAGCTTTAACAATAATTTAAGCTTCAAAAGGGAGTCTTTTCAGACTCCCTTTTTTATTACATCAAATTTTCTCATTTTTGCACTACTATGAAAACATTTTTAATTTTATTGATATTTTCTTTTACTTTTGCGGTTTCAGCAAATGTAAAAGATGCGCAGAAAATACGCACAACTACAATCAATACTTATGGCATGCATTGCAGCGGCTGTGAAGAAACTGTTGAAACTGAGATAAAGAAGCTTGAGGGAATAAAATCTGTAAAAGCAGACCATGTGAACAAAACAGTCATAATTAAGTATGATGATAAAAAAGTAACATTGGAACAGGTAAAAACAGCTATTACTTCAGCGGGTTACAGGCTATCTGAATAAAAGAAATTAATTGGTTTTGAAGCAATACTTCAGTTCTTATATAATAATTTAAATAATATTGATGAAAAAATACTTCTCTCCACTGATAATATTAGTAATTCTCTCTTTAAGCGCTGTATATGCCCAGCCAAAATTTGTGATAGGGTTTACAGGAGGGTATGACCTCCCGCTACCGCAGCTTAAAGGCACAATTGATTCAGCTAACAGCGAATCGGGTGAATCATACTGGGTAAAAACCGGTTTCAACCTTGGTATCACAGGTAAATATGCCCTTGATAAAAAAGGAAGGATACGCCTGACTGTTAACGGAGGGTACAATAAATTCACCGGAGAAGAAGCTTTTTCGCATACCAATGATATTGATTTCCACACAAATATGACAATAGTCAATGCAGGTATTGGCGCTGAATACTCATTTACTCCCCGGGAAAAAACCGCTCCATTTATAGGAGTAGATTTTAACAGTAATTTTATCAGCGGCAAGACTGAAGAAACCGTAACTGCTTCAACAACTTCAGACCATAATACACTGGGGACGACTACCACTACATTAGTTTCGGCAACCAGGTTTGGTTTTGCGATTGGAGGCGGAGTAGATGTGGCTTTCAATAAAAGTATAGGCGCATTGTTCGGGTTTAAATATAACTTTGCAAATATTGTCAATAAGCAATATAACTCTTCACCGGGTGCCGGTGAGTACTTTTTAAATGACAAGGAAAATGGAACAGTTAAAGCCAGGAATATTATGTATTTTCAAATATACCTGGGTATTTCATTTTACTTAGATCAGCAGAAAAAATATAAATAACAAATACAGGATTTTTGAAGGCGGGATAAAACCCGCTTTTTTTTTGCGCTTGCAGCAATTATATTCATAATAATTTCTAATTATACAATTGTATAATGCTATTTTATTTGTTAAATTTATAATGGAATTATTTTAAATACTGTAATATCAAAAAAATTTATGAGAACCAAATTTATATTATCAATAGCCCTGTTTTTATTAATTTCGTGTTCACTCAGCTCACAAACCAAATATTCTATAAGCGTATACGGAGGTTATTCACTGCCTCTTGCGGATCTTAAAGGTGACTTTCCGGATACACTGAGTACTTCATCATATCTCGACTTCAATAAATCAAGTACACTGCTTACTAAAAGCGGCTATAATATTGGGGTAAAAGGGAAATACTGCATTGATACATTAGGCAAAGCGAACTTTACTGCAGGACTTAATTACAATTCATTTTCAGGAAGCATGGATTACCGCAGGACCCAGGCAACATTAACATATCAGAACAAAGTAAATATTTTCTCAATTTCCGCCGGAGCAGAATATGATTTCTTTCCTAAGAAAAAATTCAACCCTTTTATAGGACTTGAGCTGGCAATGAACTTTTACAGCGGTAAGATAGAAGCATCAGGTGATACAACATTTACACTACAGAGAAAAAGCGAATCCAGATTTGGTGTAGCAGCAAATGCCGGACTTGGAATTATGTTAAATAAAAGTATCGGGGCAGTTATCGGGGTTAAATATTCACTTACAAACCTTATAGGCAAAAAAACTGAAACAACTACAAGCACAACAATTACAGATGCTGAAGAAACCGGTTCTTCATCTTTAAAAGAAATTGGCTTGAATGATGAAGACAGCTCAAACAATAAATCAAAAACCCTGTATTTTCTCCAGATTTATGCCGGTATCTCCTTTTATTTTGGCGAACTGATAAAATAGATATTTTTTCGTAACTCAAAAAGGGTTTAAATCTTTTTTAAAACAGAGATTTAAACCTTTTTGTTTTTAGTCAAGTGATTTCATTTTTATGTATATTTTTATAGATTTTACGAGTAAATTTGTAAATATTTGTAATTCAAGGAACCCAAGACTCCCAAAAAAGTTAAAAGAACAACAGATAAATGAAATATATATTAATTATCGCCATAATGAGTATTAGTTTTATAAGTGAAATTTCATATTCACAGCCAACAGCAACAGTTCAGTTTATTGGCGGTTACTCGATGCCTTTGGGAGATTACAGGGGGACATTTGGTGATACCAGGGATAAATTTACCGGGAACGGAAATCCTGATTCAAATTCCTATTTCATGAAATCCGGCATTAATTACGGAATATTTGTAAAAATACCTGTTAAGAAGAAAAGCCCTTTTTCAGTAATAGGTGGTTTAGCTTTTAATGTATTCAGCCAGTCAAAGGAATATACTGAAGGTACAGGCAGTGTTACAGTTGATCTAAAGCAAAGTATTTTTTGTCTTACCATGGGCGGTAATTATGATTTTGGAGACAGGAAATCAAAGGTCAAACCGTTTATCGGAGCCGAGCTCTCAGGTAATTTCTTTGCAGGTAAATACACTGAAGATTATATAGATTCCACTGAAACATTTAACTTAAATGCTGCCTTCAGGCTAGGTGTAAATTTAGGAGCCGGTGTGGATATTACCCTGCATAACAATATTGGTTTTATCCTCGGGGCAAAGTACTCTATTGCAAACCTGGTTGGCAAAAACTATGAAGAAGATACAAGAACAAAATATAATTTAAATGATAAAAGCTACACATTAGGTAATATTACCTATCCTTCAAGGACTATAACATTTTTACAGTTTTACGGAGGAGTATCTTTTTATTTTGGAAGATAATTTATTCAATTAACTTTTTAATACTATGAAAATACTGAAATACTTATTGCTTGTTTTAATTCTATCCTCAGTTTCCTATTCTCAATTTGATAAAACCATAATACAGGTAGGCATTGGAATTGCAGAACCGTTCGGGAACACTTCAAAAGGGACTTACTATTCAAATTATACACTTGGCTCAACCACAGTACTGGGTGTTGACACCAATTTCATGCGCAATAATTACGCAATGAAAACCGGTTTATCTTTTTTCGGTAAAGCAAAGTTCAATTTTGATAAATACGCCATAACACGCGGTGTACTTTTCGCTGGATTTAATACATTCAATACATTTGAGCCATCAAAAAGCGGAAATATTGGCGTTGAAGTAATTAATATCAATAACCAGCTTGATACTGTTCTAACCAGCGTGAATTACTCATATTCATTCAACTCATTTTCATTCGGTTTGGGATTTGAGCTTGCGCCAACATCATTTACAAGCAAAGTAAGCCCATACTTTAACGCAAACCTGGCCTTTAACCTGTTCAACGGTAAGCTTTCTAGAACAGAGAACCGTATTGACAGCGTTACCACAAGCTTTTCTGATTTCAGGATAGGCGTGAATTTTGATGCAGGTATCGAGTTCAAGATAAATAAGCAGTTCGGGCTGGCTCTTGGCGTAAAATATGATCTTGGCAACCTGCTGTTAAAGAATACCAACAGCGGTATTGCTGACGCTATTGAGTGGGGTAAATCAAACGCTTCTCTGAACGATGAAGAAGGTACCTTTTATTCAACTATCTACGGACCTGTACTTTCAGCAACCAGGAGAGAAGTAAGAAGCACAAAGAAAGATATTAACTGGGGCACAATTTATGTTGCAGCTAATATCTATTTAGATAAGCCAAAATCAACAACAAAGAAAAAATAGTTTCATTTTAGCTATAAATAAACCGGGCAAACAGGTTGATAAAACAAATTGACAGGTACATAATTATTCAGTTTGTGAAGAACTTTCTGTTTGCCCTTTTATGTTTTATTTTGATCTTCATACTTGTAGATCTGTTCGAGAACCTTGATAAATTTCTTGATAACAAGCTTTCCTTTGGCGCAGTATTAAATTATTACCTCTATTTCATTCCCGAAATTATCCGATTAATAACACCAATAGCTGTGCTGCTTGCCACTTTATTTACAGCGGGCAGAATGGTAAATTTCAATGAGATAATTGCCGTAAAAAATGCAGGAATCAGTCTGGTTAGGTTTATGATGCCGTTTTTGGCAATGGGTCTTTTAATTACTATTCTTTCATTATACTTCAATAACTGGATAGTGCCCGAGGCAAATAAGAAGAAGTTCTTTATAGAGCGCAATTACCTTGGCAAGAATAAGAACACAGTCGGGCTGAACAAGCTGTATTTTCAGGATTCAAAGAACCAGCTGATCCTGATAGACCAGTTCAAAGAAACAGATCTCTCGGCGAATAGGGTCTCTATTCAGCTTTATATGCCTGATTCACTTAGCAGGCTGCTAAAACGTGTAGATGCGGCGCAGATGAAATGGGACGGCAAACAATGGATACTGTTTAAGGCAGCGGAAAGAAATTTCAGTTCAGAAAAAGAGGAAATGAAAAGCTATGACAGCATCCCTGCAGGTGAAATTGAGAGTTTAAATATAATTAACCTCGTGCCAAGCCAGATTACCAGGAAGCAGCTTAAGCCTGAGGAAATGAATTACGGCGAGCTTGAAGAGTTTATTGTAAGCATGAAAAAAGGCGGGCAGAATACCGACAGGCAGATGGTTGATTTTTATTCAAAGATATCGTTCTCATTTGCTAGCCTTATAATTATAATATTCGGCATCTCAATATCAACAGGTTCAAAACGCAGAAAAGGCATGGCGCTGCAGTTCGGAATAAGTATACTTGTCAGCTTTGTTTACCTTGGCTTTATAAAAATATCACAGTCATTTGGCTATAACGGTGATCTTAATCCCCTCTTCACCGCCTGGCTGGCAAACATTGCGTTTGCAGGATTCGGCATGGTGAATCTTTACTTTAAGAATTATTGATTTGTTCATTACTAGTTGTTGGTGAGAACACCAACAAAGGTATTACTTATTATCCTGAGCTTCATCGTTAAGTCTGAGTTCCGCATTGCAGCAGGAAGTTAGGAACAACATATCTCTTTAAAATAATCATCATACAAAATACCGATATGCTCTGCTGACTGATTTTTCAACTCAATAAAAACAGTGATAAAATAATATTAGATTTTATTATCCCCGTTATTGGTCTTGTGAGTGATTACTCAGGTGGCCAATAACGGGATAATAATCAGCTTACTTGAAAATATCGAATGGAATTCCAGCATAAAGTTTGACCCTGAAATTG
>JAPUEV010000205.1:13417-18837 GCA_027492415.1 Ignavibacteria bacterium | reverse complement strand
AGGCATAATCTCGCTTAATCCTACTGTAGTATTTCATGACGGGAATATAGGTCCCGATAATGTAATACCACAGCTGGAAAAAGTAGGTATACCAATAAAAAAGTTTTCATCAACGCCTACAATTGACAGCACTTACATATTAATGCGGATACTGGGGAAAGAATTCGGCGCTGAAGATAAAGCGGAAATGCTTTGTAAAAAGCTTGAAGAGGACCTTAAGAAAGCGCAGAACAAGCTTAGTGAGTATAAAACAAAACCAAGAGTACTCATAATACATTACGGCAGGGCAAACAATAATTATTTTGTAATGGGCAGGCGCGGCAACCAGAATACTCTGATTGAAATGGCAGGCGGAGTTAACGCTGCGGATTCATCAGGCTTCAGGCTGCTGAGCTCTGAATCAATTGCAGCAAGCCAGCCGGATATTATCCTTGCAACTGACTTTGGGTTTGACCTGCAGGGCAGCACAGAAAAATTCGTTGAGCTTCCCGGAATTGGCTTAACACCGGCCGCTAAAAATAATAAGATATTCAGGGTAGAAGAGCATGATATGGTTTATTTCGGTCCCAGGACAGGAGAAATACTGCTTATGCTTATGGATCTTATTCACAGGTAATAAATACACAAACATGACGCAGAAAATTTTATTTAAATAAATTTGCTCAATAACATAAACAACAGAACTATCTATATTTTCCTTGCAGTATTATTAGTTATGCTGGTAGTTATCTCAGCGGGGGTTGGAGCAGTTTACATGCCAGCCGGGGAAATAATTGATATAGTGCTGAACTATACCGGCATAAAAGCCAGCGCGGTAAACCCGGTACACGAAGGATTGTTTTTCCAGATCAGGCTGCCGAGAACGTTCATGTGCTTTATAGTAGGCGCAGCGCTTTCAGTATCAGGTGCGGTGATGCAATCACTCTTCCGCAATCCGATTGTTGAGCCCGGGCTTGTTGGCACATCAGCCGGCGCAGCGCTTGGCGCATCATTTATCTTTGTGTTCGGTAAGCTGGATATCTTCAGGAATATGGCTTTTATGGGTGACCTGCTGATGCCTTTGGTTGCTTTTGCGGGCGGACTTGCAGCGACTTTTATAGTTTACAGCTTTTCAAGCAGCTTTGGCAAAGTGAATGCAGCTACAATGATACTTGCAGGCATTGCAGTGAACGCAATGGCAGCAGGCGGGACAGGATTCCTTGCATACATTGCCCGTGACCCGCAGGCAAGATCAATTACATTCTGGAGCCTTGGAACATTTTCAGGGGCTGACTGGAAAGGAGTGCTGATAGTTTTAACAGTAAGCGTGGCCTGCATTATTACCCTGGCGGGTTTTGCAAAGCAGCTTAATGCTATTCAGCTTGGCGATAGCGAAGCAAACTACCTTGGTATAAATGTTGAGCGAATGAAAATACAGATAATACTTGTAAATACATTGCTGGTATCGGTGGCAACATCAATGGTTGGTGTGATAAGCTTTGTTGGTCTTGTAGTGCCGCACCTGTTGCGGATACTGAAAGGCTCAGATAACAGGTATCTTATAACGGGCTCTGCGCTGCTTGGTGCAGTTGTAATGATAACAGTGGATATGCTTTGCCGTATTATCATAGCGCCGGCAGAAATGCCAATTGGAATTATTACAGCTTTTGTAGGAGCGCCGGTATTTTTATGGCTGCTGTACAGGAACAGGAACTCCGCAAGGAAAGGCGGCTTTTATGCTTAGAGCTCACAACATTTCATATGCAATCGGCGATAAAATTCTTGTTAAGGATATTAATCTGATAATGAAGCCCGGCGAAGTTAATGTGATAATGGGGCAGAACGGCGCGGGAAAATCAACCCTGCTGAAGATACTTGCAGGCAGTATTAATCATTACGGCGGCGAGGCAGTTATAAAGAACAGGAATATACTTGGCTACAGCCAGGCTGAGCTTGCTAAGCTGAGGGCGGTGCTTTCGCAGCATTATGAAATATTTTTCCCTATCACAGTTGATGAAATTGTCATGATGGGAAGGTACCCGCATTTTAAAAGCTCACCTTCCAAAGCGGATATTGATATCTGCATGAGCACAATGGAGCTTATGGGGATTGCAGAGCTGAGGAACAGGGATTACAATACGCTTTCAGGCGGCGAGGCGCAGAAAACACAGATGGCAAGAGTGCTTGCGCAGATTTGGCATGATAAGGATACAGAACAGAGCCCGAAAATATTATTCCTTGATGAGCCGGTTTCCAGCCTTGACCTCCACTACCAGCATCATATTATGCAGGTTGCACGGGATTTTGCAGGCAGGGGAAATCTTGTTGCCGCAGTTCTGCATGATATCAATCTTGCTGTAAGCTATGCTGATAGAATAATTTTCATGAAAGACGGTAAGATAGCAAAATGCTACGGTGCCGGGGAATCAATTGATAGCGAAGTAGTAAGCAGCGTATTTGATATTAAAACACACAGCATACTTAACCCTTTTAACGGCAAACAGCTTTTTGTGGTTAATAACCGGTTATAGAATTGTTTCAGGTGGTCATATGCCGGGATCATTTATTTGTAAAGCTATAGGTTGAATCAAACTTTGCCCTGCTTTCGTTTACTTTATTTCTTCGGGGGGCTGGTAAATATATACTACCCATTTATCTGTTTCCATTGCCAGGGTCATATCATTGCGTTTATACTGCCTTGGCGCGGTTAGCTCGGTAAATATCTTATTCATTGTTGTGTTGGGATTTTTACGGAACATAATTATCCCTTTTGGGTTTTTCTTAAGGAATGATTTTATCTCGGCTGTCAGCCCCTCTTTATCAACAGGCACGTTGTAGCTGCTGATAAGTATTTTCTCCGGGGGCGCAAGCTTAGTGCGGTAAGGCACGTAGAAAATGCTTGATGCATTATCGTCAGCATCAAATATTAGCGCAGGATATTTACCGATATTATCATCAATGAAGCCAAGCAGCTTTGTGGTTTCTTCCGGCTCATCAGAGGTAACAATGAACTCAATTACCTTGGGGAAAAGCTTATTGTACTTTTCCGGCACATATTCCTTAATATACGAGAGCGGGATGCAGGAAAATATTACTACTGAAGCAAGTGCAGTCTGCAGAAAACCCGAGCGTATTTTCGAGAGGTCAGTATTTAACCCCGCAGCGGCTATGACCGGCGCAATAAGGAACATCAGATACAGGTAATGAGTGGTATGATAAATTGTTGACTTGGCTCCTGCAAGCCCGTTTACAAGCGCAGGCGCAAAGATTGGCAGGAGTAAAGCAATAAGGAAAACTTTTGGGTAACCTTTGTAGAAAAATATCATACCTTTTATAAAATACCAGAAAAGAATAACAGTTAAGCCGAATGCGAGGAAATAATACGGCAGGAAAAATCCTTTCATTCTTAAGCCAAGGTTTAAGCCCTGAATATTCACCGTATCGGTATACTGGTCAGCGGAGTTAATGGTTTTGAACGGCTCACCATAAACGGAATAACTGATTATAACCCATATGAGCTGGAAGAGCAGCGAGAGCCCGATATAGTAGCAGCATCCGTTCCTGCGTGTCATAAATGCAAGTATACACATTGGCACAATGACGAAGATAGCTTCGGGTCTGGATGCCAGCGCTATGAACGAAAAGAAACCGGAGATAATAAAATATTTTACACTTTTATCAGATGCAAGCGCTTTGATAAAGTAATATATCATAATACACGCTGCGGCAAGATATGTCTGCTGCGCATACGGCTCAAAGTTAAGCCTGAAGATTACCGGGTTCAACGCAGAAATAATGAAAGCAAGCAAGGCAGTCTTAAAATCAGTTAACACCAGCGTCATTTTAAAGACATAAATGCAGGCAATGGTCATAACCGCAATCATAGTTAAAGCGGAAGTTAAGTACAGCTCACCTGTGATCTTTAAAATCGGACCCATGAAATAGAACCACAGCGGGTGACCTGATTCCGGCAATACAAAGAACGGTTTCTGTGCCCACCAGAGTGCATTCCACACACGCGTTGCGGAATCTCCCATATCCATCATATTAAAAGGGATGAGATATATTTTTACTGCTATGGATATTATTATTGCTGCGGCAAAGACCCCTATTTGCGTCATTGTGAGCTTTTCGGATTTCAGTGAAAACTCACCGCTTGAAAGCAGCTTAGGGAATAAAAACGGTTTCTTGATGTTTGTCATTAAAAATTTTTGATGTTATAATTTGATAAGCTTTAATTATCAATATTCCAAAATAAGTATAAATTTGAGTTTCAATATTAATAATCCCCATTTTAAATTTATTTAGCTTTAGATACCGGGATTAATTGACATTTTACTTAAACCTGAAATGATAGTCCCCCTTTTTAAGGGGGATTTTTAAAAAAGCTATTTCAGAAAGTTTAGGCGGGGCTTGCCTTTGTGTCCGAAGATACCGGCATAGGTTCCTTTAATATAATACCAGCCCAGCTTAAGATCACAAACCTTTATGAACCATATCAGCCTGAACGGAAATTTTAACGAATCAGTTAAATACGCAATAAGCATATTAAAGTATAGCCGGTACCTGCGAAAATACAAATATTTATTTCTCTGAATAAGGTAGTATTCAAAATAGTATCCCTGTTTATTTTCCTTATCCCATTTATGGTTATGCCACAGCACTGCATTTTTGTTTACGGTACACTTAAAACCTGCTGCCTGAATTCTTTTTGCAAGATCAATTTCATCGCCATATGCAAAATAGCTTTCTTCCCAAAGCCCGGTTTTTTTCAAGACATCTGCCCTGATGAAAGTTGCCGCACCCGGCAGAACATCTGTTGGCATTATTTCGGGAAGCTCATTATCATTAAAGCTGATTCCTTCATACATTTTAGTTATCCTGTATGAATTGAAATCTGCCGATGCGCCGAATTCCTGAACACGTTCTTTTGTTTTGCTGCCGTTCCAGAATAATATCAATGGCGCTGATGCTGCGATATTGATATTATTATTCAGGGGAATTAATAATTCCCGCAGGCAATTGGTATCCAGTATTGTATCATTATTAAGGAAAAAAATAAATTCTGTTCCATCCGCAATTGCTTTGGATGCCCCAAGGTTGTTGCCGCTTGCAAATCCAATATTACCGCCGGAAGAAATATACACAATATTCAGGCTAAATCTTTTATTTAAATCTTCAGAATACCGGGTATCAGAATTATCAGGGTTATTATCAACAAAATACACTGTAAAATCCTTTTCACTTTGTTTTGTAAGTGAGCTGTAGAGCATATCCAGGTTATGCTTTTGCCGGAACATTACAAGTACTATGCCTATTCTGCTCATCTATACTTTTTCTACAATACTTTCTATAAGTTTTAAATAGTAATCAGAGGCTCTTTGAACAGTATGATTTTCAACCGCGAATTTTGCTGCATATAAACCCATCGCTTTTGTTTC
>JAPUEV010000205.1:0-13317 GCA_027492415.1 Ignavibacteria bacterium | reverse complement strand
GAAGCTGATTTTTTCTTCCAGCCCATTTTCTGAAATGTAATTTTTAATTTCGTTAACCAGCGAGCCCTCTCCAAGCAGGTGAAACCGGGTACCCGGAAATTCCTTTAAGATTTCACGGGCAGCCTCAAGATAAAGCATCGGGTTCTTGTCAGGCTCAAGCCTTGAAGCAAATGCAATTTCAAAATTACTCTTATCTCCGATCTTACATTTGCTATAATCGATAAAAGAGCAGGGCGCTACAGATACTCTTTCTGAGGGAATATTAACGCCGAGCTTTTTTACACCTTCTGCAATAAAAGGACTCAGGAAATCAACTTTACCGGCATTTTCAAGAATGTAATTAAATGAATAATATTTTCTGTACCAAAGTTTTTTTGTATCGCTTAATACATCACTGAACCAGCTATCCATATCAGAGAAAATAATTTTTACATCCTGTACCTGTTGTTCAATATAGAACGAAAGCGGGAGCCCGCCCGCAAATACACCGATAAAAACTTTTATATTCTCTTTCTTCCTTATTTCTTCTATCTCTTCGAATAATTTTTTTTGTTTATTTTTATTCTTATAGAACCAGTAGTATTTCCTGAAGACTGAAGTGTTTTTATCCACAATAAACGGATCAGGAATAATATCATTATATTTAACAGGTGTGCTGCTGTTAATTTTAGCCGGGGCAGAGGCGTCATTTACATTATCTATTATATGCACACATGGCGAGCTGATATTGCCGAACACACGATCAGTATGCTGTTTCATTAATGGATTTATGATAAAATGAAACTTACCGGGGTATTTATCGCTTAAATAAAGAAAGAGGTTGGTAAAGCGCTTTTCTGCACCGCCAAAGGCGCCGCCGGGCAGAATTACAAATGCAGTATTTGGCAGCTCAGCGGTCATTTGTGGGATTTAACAATAAGTAAATTATAGTTTTTAGAATATAATCCTCAAATATACTTCACTTCGCAATTTATTAACAGTAAAAAATAAAAAAAACAACAAATTGTTTAAAATTCTCACGTTTAAGGGGTATTAAAAAAGACTTGCAGATATGAACAATGGTTTATAGATTTATATTAAGAAATAATAAAAATGCAATGAAAATATTATCTTATGTTTTAGCTGTATTAGTTATATCGGGTAGCGTTTTTTATTACGGGTGTGATGACTCCGGACAATTACCAAAACAGGAAACTGCGGGTCAGGTAAAGTTTACGCAAAACGTCAAGCTTCCTCCATTAGACCCGGTAAATGACGGTTTATATAATTTATGGATCGCCTTAGCAGATACCAACGGAACTCCCAGGGTAACCCACCTTGGCAGGTTTAACGTTCTGGCATCGGGAGATATTGTCGATCCCAGCGGCAACCCGCTGACATTAACAGTAAACCCGAACGATACCCTTGATCTTGCAAGAGCGTTTTATTCAATAGTAAGCATTGACCAGGGAGTAGTAACTCAGCCGGGAGTAACAAGGATCATAGCCGGACCGGTTACAGTCTACCGCGATTCAGTTGTAGCAAGGTTACTGACCTCAGATACCGTAGCCATAGGTTCATCAATGAATGCAGTTCAGGGCCCAAACAGTGTATTATATATAGTGAACACGCCAACATCCAACGGCGCAAATTGCGGAAAAGGATTATGGTTCTGTGATCAGGGAGGCGCTTTTTCCTGGCCGCTTGGCAGTAATTTAAGACCGGGCTGGGGATGGCAGTACAGAGGCTGGGTACACAATAAAGTAACCGATGAATATTATACAACAGGTACTTTCTACCGTGCTGATACAACTGATTCAGACGGCGCCGGAAGCTGTGCTGATACACTTGGACCTGCTTACACTAAACCGGGACAGGACTGGGCAAAGACAGGATGCAGCAGCTTAGGAAATATATTAGACGGCAACCATGAAACATTTGTTACGCTGGAACCGGAATTCAGGCCGGCGAACATTTCACCGTTTGTGTTGAAGCTGTTTTACCAGAATAACATTATCTCCGGGTTAGGGTGTGACAGGCGTGATAATATGTATACACAAAGACAGAATATACCCGATGTAAACCTGAGAGTGACAAGGTAAGAAAAAAATTTTCTGTATATAAAAAAGCCCGGCACTAACCGGGCTTTTTAGTTTAATGAAACCCTAAGTAAAATTATTTACCTGCCGGAATAAAATTTATTTACCAGGTCAACAATATAATCAATTTCTTCAAAGCTGAGGCTGTAATACATTGGCAGCCTTAAGAGTATATCAGTATATCTATCCGCATTTTTAAGATCTCTGGCGCCGTGCTTTGAAAGGTAATAAGGAGATTTATGCAGTGAGAGATAGTGAAATACAGCAATAACGCCGTTAGCTTTCAGGTATTCAGCAAGAGCAGTTCTTTCTTCAATATCCCCGCAAAGAAAATAAAAAATGTGAGCGTTATTAACGGCATAATCGGGGATTACCGGTAACTTTATAAAGCCCTTTTCTGCAAGAGGTAAGAGCTTTTCATAATATGAATTCCACAGTGCAATCCTTTTCTTTTGTATATCATCAAGATGTTCAAGCTGTCCCCATAGGAATGCCGCTGTAATATCAGAAGGCAGAAATGAGGAACCGATATCAACCCAGTTATATTCTTCAACTTCAGCACGGAAGAAAGCGGCGCGGTTAGTGCCTTTTTCCCTGATTATTTCAGCGCGCTTAAGCATATCATCACGGTTTACTGTAATCATTCCGCCTTCGCCTGCAATTACATTCTTTGTTTCGTGGAAAGAAAACGCGGCGAGATCGCCAATTGAGCCAAGTGCCCTGCCTTTGTAGAAGGAATCAACAGCCTGTGCCGCATCTTCGATAACAAACAGGTTATGTTTTTCTGCAAGTGCGCAGATCTCATCCATCATACAGGCAACACCGCCGTAATGAACAACCACAATAGCTTTTGTTGCAGGCGTTATAAGCTTTTCAATTTCAACGGGATCAATATTGGGCAGCTCATCCATTGAATCAGCAAAGATAAGCTTTGCTCCGCGCAAAGCGAATGCATTTGCGGTTGAAACGAAAGTATATGAAGGCAGGATAACCTCATCACCGGGCGAAATATTGCAAAGCAGCGCCGCCATTTCAAGCGCATCGGTGCATGAAGAAGTGAGAAGTGATTTTTTGAATCCATACCTGTTCTCAAAGAATGCCTGGCATTTGCGGCTGTAGATACCATCACCGGAAATCCTTCCGGTTCCTACAGCATCGGTAATATATTCAATTTCTTTGCCCGTAAAGGATGGCTTGTTAAACGGAATTTTCATTAAGTAAAAATTTTATCTGCTTATAAAATAAAGATCAATCGTAAATATTTTCAATTACATATGCCTGTCTTCTTCTTACTTCATCAAGCGTTCTCCACAGGTATTCGCCAATAATACCCAGCATCAGCATCTGGAAGCCGGAAAGCAGCAGCACAATTATCATTAGCGGCGCCCATCCCTGGAAGGGGACATTGCCGGTTATCTTTGCAATTACAATAAAAATTGAATAGATAAATCCCGAAAGCGATATCAGCAAGCCCAGAATTGACATTATCCTTATCGGGAGGAATGAATAGCCCAGAACCCCATCGATAAGATATTTCATCTTCTTTGAGAAGGTCCATTTTGATTCGCCAAGCTCTCTTTTCTGTCTGGTGTAAGGAATAAACTTTACCGCGTACCCCGTCCACAGTATCTGCCCCTGCCAGAAAGCGTTTGCTTCCATGTTACTCAGCAAAAGGCTTTTAACTTTATTTTCTATCAGCAGGAAATCAAAACCGCCGGAAGGCATATTTGAAAAGCTGAGCTTGCGCATTACGGAATAGAACAGCTTCGAGGTTGTTCTGCGGGCGAAAGATTCTTCCCTATCGCTGCGGGTGCAGATAACAATCGGGAAATGCTCTTCGTAGTGGTATTTCAGCATTTCATTTATCAGCTCGGGTGAATCCTGCAGGTCTGCTGAAATATTTACAATACACTTTCCCTTTGCCCTGGAGTAACCTGCATAAATAGCGCTTACCTGTCCAAAGTTCCTTGTGAGCTTTATGACCTTCACCAAGCTGCTGTTAGCCTGTTTAAGCTCTAAAAGCTTGGTGAGAGAATTATCATATGAGCCGTCATCTACAAAGATAACTTCGAACTTGAGGTGGGGATTCTTTTTTATCACCACATCATTAATTTTGCCGAAAGTAGGCTCAATATTCAGCTCATTGCAGAATACAGGTATGACAATAGAGCAGTCTATTTCAATATTTTGATCCGGCATACTCATATGCTGAATAAATTTATAATTTCAGAAATTATCTTCGTGTTCATTTACGCATTTTAATTATTTTAGCCGGCACGCCTGCAGCAACAGAATATTCCGGCACATCCTTTGTAACAACTGCGCCCGCACCAATTACAGCCCATTTACCCACCTTAACCTTAGGCAGTATAACTGCTCCCGTGCCTACGTTTACGCCTTCAGCGAGATGTACATTGCCGGTGATATTGACTCCGGGCGAAAGATTAACGTAATCTTCAATGATAACATCATGAGCAATAGTGCAGTGCGGATTTACGTTTACCTGTAAACCTAAAACGGAATTGCATGTAACAGAGCTGTTTGCAAAGATTATAGTGCCATCGCCAATAATATTATCATGGCCAAGCTCAACCGAGCGGTGAATTACGGGACCCGGCAATTTACAACTGTATTTTAAAATCCGTTCAGTAAATAATTTTTTAGCCTCGGTTGTGCCTATAGCAGGCAGGATAAAATCAAAATCCTTAAAGCCTGATGCAATGAGTGAATCAAGGCTGCCCAGTATCTTTAAATTCCGGGTAACTGTTCCATTGCTGCCGGGCAAAACGGGAGAATTAATTTTTGATCCATCATCATCAAGGAACCCAACAACATTATATCTGCCAAAGCCACCTTTATTTTCGTTTACAGCCCACAGTGTTTCACGGGCAAAAGCCCCTGCGCCCATAATTACTATCCTGCTGATATTTTCAGTTTGCTTACTCATTAGATGCCGCAGGATTTATTTACAATGCGGACTACTTCGGTAACTTCATCTTTTGTAATGTGAGCGGAGAGCGGCAGGCAGAGGATTCTTTTGGAAATATCAAAAGAAACCGGACAGGTAACCTTATTGCCAAAAACAAGCTCAAGGCTTGGGCTGAAATACTCCCTTGGGAATATTTTATTTTTGTTAAGCGCACTTATTACTTTTGATTTAACCGCGGCTGTTTTAAATATTACCGGGAAGTATGAATAATTCTGCCCTGTGATAAATTTCTGGTAGCTGATATATGGGTTATCCTGTAATAGTTTACGGTAGAGCAAAAAAGCCGTCTTACGCTTTAACAGATTTTTGCCAAGGTATTTTACTGATGAGTACCCAAGGGCGGCATTCAGCTCGCTCATTTTAGCGTTAATGCCCAGGGAGTGAATTACATAATTTCTGTAGCCAAAATTCCTTTTGAACTCAAGCTCCCCGGCGGCTTTATTGCTTCGCGTAAAAACAGCGCCGCCTTCTGCGGTATTGATTATTTTTGTTGCATGAAAGCTTGTTGTGGCAATATCACCATAGGAAAATAACGGCCTGCCTTTATAGTGAACACCAATTGCATGAGAAGCATCATAAATTACTTTTAAGTTATGCTCTTTTGCTATTTTGTTTATTGCTGTAACGTTACAGGGGTTGCCGTAAACATGCACAGCCATAATTGCTTTGGTTCTGCGGGTAATTTTTTTAACAATTTTTTCGGGGTTAATGTTGAGGGTTTCAGGATCAATATCCGCATAAACAGGTTTACAGTTTTCCCACATTATGGAGGATGTTGTTGCAATAAACGAGAAAGGAGAGGTAATAACTTCGCCTGTAACATCAAGAGCCTTTAATGCTATCTGCAGGGCAAGGGTACCGTTGGATACACAAAGGGCATGCTTACAGCCTGAGAGCTTCCGCAGTTCCGCTTCGAGCAGCTTAACATACCTGCCGTCATTGGTTAATACACCGCTTGCCCAGATATTTTCGAGATGAGAAACATACTCTTTGAGCGGCGGCAGAAATGACTTAGTGACGTACAGCGGCTTTTTCATGATCTTGTTCCGGGTGAAACGGTTGATTGCCTAATGGTATTTGACGGAATAAATTAACAAATAAGTATCAAATTTTCATAAATATAACCAAAATTAAATGTTTAAAACAGGAAACTTATTTTGTTATACCGTATAGTTCATGCTGCCCGGTTTTAAATATCAATCGTTTCTTAATACCAAGTGAATCGATCTGTGAATAAATTTTATCAAACCCCAGCGGGTAGAAGTCACGGGTAACCAGCATGTATTTTTCACCCGGCACACTTTGCAGAGATTCTTTCATCTTATCAAATGTGCAGACAGGGTTTGGCAGGTAATACTGCGCTACCCAGGTTCCGTTATAAACGGTATCAGCGGGTGTTATATATTTATTTACGTTCAGATAAAAATCTTTCTGCTCTGTGTTTTGAGAGGGTTTTGTAAAGAGCCTGTTCTTAAAGCCGTCAAGATCGAACTGGACGCCATCATTGTAGCCTATATAAGCATATGTGAGGTTGGCTGAATACCCGTAGATCATAAGGAATATAATTGATACACCTGCGATAAATTTTACGGCAGGTTTTTTATCCGGATATTTCATTTCATAGAATTCATAAGCCCTGCTCATCAGAATTGCTGCCATAAGGCAGAGCGTGATTATTCCCATGAAAGGATTGCGGTATGTTGTGAGCGGGTAGAGGAAGATCCACCATGAGACAGTAATAACCGAAAAATAAAAAACTGCGCGCTCAAAAAGGCTTTTGCAGTAAAAATAAAACGCCGCGGAAATAATAAGAAAAAGCGGCAGCGGGAAAAATTTATTGAAGAGCTGGAATTTATCTATTATAACGCTGAAGGAGGCATATGCCGGACCCGCAAAGATATCCGTAATAAGGATAAGCTTTCTTGCCAATGAAAAATCATACAGAAGAACAGGAATTGTTCTGACCAGTGATAAGCCTGCGGAAAATAAAATAGTATAACCAAGGAGCTTTAATACTCCTTTATTCCTGCTGCTTAAAAACAGCGCCAGCATTGTGAAGGTAACAATAAATGCCAGCTGAAATTTTGTATGTATTGCAAAAGATATCAGCAAAGAAGCAGTAATAAGCTTTTTAGAAGAGAGGAGATCCTTTTCATCGCTTAGGCAGCAAGAAAAGCCATACAGCAGTAGCGCTGCCTGGAGAAGCTCTCCAAAGTACGAAGATGCAACAAAGCCAAAACCCGGCTGAATTATTAGAAAGAAAATAAAAAGTACGGCGGCAGGCTTACCATATCGCAGCCTGCTGAACCTGAACAATGCCAGCATTGCAATTACCGAAAGAATGCTTGAAATTAGCTTGAAGTGCCATACATCGGTAAAATTGAACCAGAAATTGGGTAAAGAGGCTATATAATACGGAAGCATTGCAATTGTATCAACCAGCGCTATCTGTTCATTCAGATTAATATATACCACGGCCGTATGAGCGAAATTGCGGGCATACTCAATGTAAACTGCTTCATCATAGCCAAGATCGTAATGAGCAATTGCCAGCGGGAAAAGAACAGCCAGGTACAGCAATGATGATACAAGCAAAGTATTTAAAGAAAACAATTTTAGAAAGAGCAGGAACATTTTAAGCGCAAAAGCCGTAAGCTTTTTGTATAAAGGGCTGTTGTAAAGCAGGGTAAATAACAGAGCAGCAACACTAAGAATAAAAAGCAAAATAACCTGTTTGTAAAAGAGATTATTTATCCTTTCAGGGTTATTTATAGTATAATGGAAAACCCTGATGAGCATCTCGGTTGGCTTTATTATCTTTAAAACAATGAATAATACTGCGAAGAGCGCAATTAAAGATAATAAAACAATATATTTTTTTTGCGGGAAAAGTTTTTTCAGCATAAATTATTTTACTGTAATTTAAACCCTGATGAATTAAGCCTGTTTAAAGCTCATATTTGCCTTCAAGATTTTCGTATTTGTAAGCCAGCGCGGCAATATAGAACGTTATAGAAAAGAATCCCCATAACCCGACAGAAAGCCCGGAGTACGAGTAATTGATAACCGTATCAAAGAACAGCCTTGAAAGGAAGACAAGCGAGAAGAAGACCAAAAGGTCATTATACACCGCCTTCCTGAGAACCTTTATTGTGATCATGAAATAGTACATCTGAAAAATTATTGCAAGTATAAAGCCAATGAGCCCGTAAGCAGTAAGCACAGATGCCCATCCGACATCGGAGAACCCCCATGCATAAATATTTTCTTCAACTGTTTCAGGCTTAACAACCCAAAGAGGATGCATACCAATCCCTATAAAGATATTGCTGTTTTGCCAAAGCGTTAACAGGGCGCCGATATTTGCCAATCGGGTACCAAAGGTACCTTCTTTATACTTTACGTCTTCCTGTCCCTGTGATACACGAGCTTCTATGGCTTCGAAGAGATAATCTGACTGCGGAACAAATTTTGTGAATGAATAAACCAGGCCGACCACAAGTATGCTCATAATAACTATCTGCCTTACAGCAAGGCGGAATTCTTTTTTCTTGAGGGCGTACCATACAAGCATTATTATAATCGTTAAAGTAAAGTATACCCATGCAGAGCGGCCGAATGCAAGTATATGCGGCACAATGAACAGTATAACAAGGAAGAGCTGGTATACCCTGAACTTTTTTGTCATCCATTGGTATATAAAGCCAAGGAAGAAAAGCTCTCCGTAAAAAGTACCTCCGTAAACGCGGAATACTTTAAGTCCGCCGGGAAGGTTCTGCTCGGAAATTCCGATATCAGGCAGGAAGGCAATACCTGTAACAGCGCTTAGAATATAGAGTATGTTCGATACAATAGCTACAGGCAGCATAATTTTGATGAGGTAACCCAGCGCCCTCCTTTTTATCAAAAGCAGGAAGGGAAAGATGAGGAAACACATCCAGATACCCTTTAGCCTGAAAAACAGCTCAATAAAATTATAATCATAAAGGAGAGAGCTCATTACGAACTGGAACAGAAAATATACCAGCAGGATTTTTGGCAGAAGTATAGCCCTGCTGTGATAGAGGTATGAATATTCCTTTACGTTAAACAAAGCGTATGCGGTAAGGGAGTACAGCAGGAAGTCAGAAATTCTCATGTTCCTGTATACAAAATAAAACTGCTTGGGTATCAGACCCAGTGTTCCGTTTTCAACAAAGAAGATAAGAAAAATACCCCACGCTAGTAATTTAGCGTTTAAGGTGAGATAGTTTCTCTCCTCCAGAATATCGCCAAAGCTTTTGCGATCAGGATTTTTCCTGCCGTTTGTTACCCGGAAATTATTTGCAATTTTTACAACCAATATTAAACGCTTCTTTTAATTTTATAGCTAAATATTTATTTGATTATCCCTTTTCTCTTGCTGTCTTCATACATGTAAACAAGAACCGGAATATAAATGTTCAGGCTGTTAAAGAAGCCCCAGAGGCCTGTTGAAACGAAAACATAGGAAAAGCCTATAGTAAGATCGAACACAAGCTTTGAGAACAGAAGTATCAGAATGTAGGTGTACAGGTTAACATACGGAGTATTCCTGATGATCTTAAATGTAATAAAGATATAATAGAACTGGATAATTAACGCCAGAGCAAAACCAATTAAGCCATAGGCGGCAAGTACAGCCGGCCAGCTTACATCGCATAAAGCGCCGTAAATAATAGCTTCTTCGCGTGAATCGGGGCCAAGCACCCACATCGGGTGAAAACCTATCCCGAGGAAAATATCACTGTTCATCCATACTGCAACAAGTGCGCTGTTCTGCATGATAACGCGCGTACCATAGGTGCCTTCATCATACTTTACATCCTCCTGTCCCTGGAAGAGCCTTGAGTTAAGCGCATCAACATAAAAATCAGATTCCGGTATCAGCTTGATAAAAGCATATGAAACACAGACCGCCATTATTACAAGCAGTACAGCCTGCCTTAAGAGGATCTGGTAATTTCTCTTATTGAGCGAATTAATAACAATCATAACAAGGATAGTGAATACAAAACCAAGCCAGGCAAGCCTTCCGAAAGCAAGTACATGGGGTATTATAAAAAGCGCAACCAGCCCCATTTGCCACGCTTTGAACCTTTTTGTTATCCAGTAATATATTATTCCGAGGAAGTACAGCTCACCAAAAAATGTACCGCCGAATACGCGGAATACTTCTATATCCCCGGGCAATCTTTGCTTAATGATAGATACATCCGGCAGAAAGGGTATACCTGTAAGCGCTGTAATTATATACAGAAGGTTTGATATAATTGCGACAGGGAAGATAAGCTTTATAAGAAAAGGAAAACCGTTCCTTCTTACCAGCAGCATATACGGAAATACTAGAAAAGATGTCCAGATACCTTTTAACCTGAAGAAATATTCAACAGGGTTAAAGCCGTACCGGACAAAGCTTACGGCAAATTCAAATAACAGGTACAGCAGGAATATCTTTGCAATAAGGAAAGCTTTGCTTTTAAAAAGTACTTTATATTCTTTCCAGTAGAACAGGGAATAAATTACCATACCGTACAGCAACAGGTCCGATATCCTTACGCTTCGGTATACCAGGTAAAATTTCTGGGGTACCAGGCCCATTGTGCCGTTTTCGATAAAGTAGTAAAGGAAAATTCCGAAGGCAAGTATTCGCGCTTTCAGGTTCAGCACAAGCTCTTCCTTCATAAAATTTTCGCTGTAAAGCATAGATGACCTGTCACTCCTTACTTCCGGAGTACTGATCACGGGAGTTCTTTTACCGCGAAAATTATTTATGGATGCTTTAAGCAACTACAGGTTATCGTGGTACTTCTTTATTTTCTGGGAATATTCCCTTACAAGCTGTTCAGCGCGCTTATGAGTTTTTGCTTCCGCGTTCACGTGGAATATTTCCCGTTCGCTATCAGGAATGCATAACACCCATGTATATTCATCAAAATAGATCTTAATTCCATCTATCATCTGGCGCTTCAATCCTTCGGAGTCCTCGACGAGCTTGCGCATGATCTTGCCCTTCTGGTCCAGCGTGCAGAA
Source organism: Ignavibacteria bacterium (assembly GCA_027492415.1). GTDB lineage: Bacteria > Bacteroidota > Ignavibacteria > Tepidaquicellales > OLB5 > OLB5. The sequence continues at coordinate 2,199 of JAPUEV010000205.1, read as the reverse complement.
AACATTGTTCTTTGCCATATGAAGAAGAGGTGTTTTCTTTTCGGTTAAGCTTAATGAACGGTGTGAACGCGCAGCAAGCTCCAGTATCTTCATGATAGAAAACATTCCGTCAGTAGCAAACGAGAACTCAGGGAAAATAACTCCTCCTTTTGTTCCGCCGGCAAGCTCTACATCGGGGTCTGCGGTCGCATTCATAATTGCAAAGTGCGAATCCTTTACACGCATAATATCGGTAAAATATTTTTTTGCAACTATATCAATTTCACCTGATGCCTGAATGGGAATGGCTATTTTTTTGGTTTTAGGATAGAGGCTTAAGTACATATAAACCACAAGGCTTAAGAAACGGTCATAGCTTAATATTTTCCCGGTATCATCAACAAGGTATATTTTTTCGCCGCCGGCATCAATTAAAAAGCCGGCATCATATTTTAATGATGTTACAATATAAGAAAGCTGCTGAAGCGCTGTTTTGAACTCTTCGGGTGAGCGTGATTGTTTTGCGGAATCAAGGTGCGAATCAAGAGTAACAAGCTCTATATTAAAATCACCCAGTATATTGGGCAAAATGGTTGATGTGATCCCGTGAGAGAAATTTATTGCTATCTTGAATTTCCTTCTGTTGATAATTTCCTTATCAAGCAATGATATAAACCGTTCTTTATAGCTTTCATAGGTCCTTTCGGCGTAGCTTATTGAGCCGATCTTATCAAACGGAATTGGACGCGCGTCATTTGATATTACTAGGCGCTCGATGGATTTTATCTTTGCAGAAGAGAGGTCCTTGCCGTTGGAATCAAAGAAAATAATATCACATCTTGATGAATCGAACGGGGATTTACGTACAAATATTCCGCCCGCAGCTTTGCCTTTGCCAAGCTCCTGTCTTAAAATGGGTATTGGCGTTGTCTGGTAATCAAGCACGGTAACACCGCTTGAAAGCAGGCCGCTTGTAATGGAGCCTTTTATCATAAGCGATACGTTATCTATATCACGGGAGATAAGTATTTTGGACTCAAGCCCTGCAAAGACGCCGTAAGCCATGCCAAGCTTTGCGCTGAAATCCGGTGTTATCTCGATATTAGAAAGACCGGTAATACGTGAATCAGTGAACAGGGTATCTTTCCATCTTTCTTCCCAGATAAGATTTTTTGTTACAACTGAATTGCTGTCAACAGTTTTTTGCGGCCAAATCTTTACATCGCTGCGGATAGTAACATTATTTCCTACAACAACATCACTGCCGATAAAAACATTATCATTAATACGGCAATTAGGCTTAACCTTTACATTATTGCAGACCACGTCATGTGTTAAGCGTGAGTTTTCCTCTATAACGGAATTGTTCCAAATTATGGAATCTTTTACAACGGCGCCGGGCGCAATGAAACACCTTGAGCCGATAACAGAATTTATAACTTTGGCATTGCGTCCTATTTTTGAATTTGGCGCAATAATGTTTCCGTTCTTTGTTAAACCCTTTGCCAGCGGAAGATCAATTTTACCTTTAAGTGCCTCAAGGTTCGTTTTTATATAATCATCCAGAGAGCCGACATCACGCCAGTAACCGCCAAGAGTTGCGCCGTATAGCGGCATTTTATGCCGCAGCAGGTAGGGGAAGAGATCTTTGGAAAAATCACAGTCAGCTTTATTGCCGCGGGCTTTTGGAACAAGACCCAAGGTATCTTTTTCAAGAACATAGATCCCGGTGTTGATTGTATCGCTGAAGACTTCGCTCCATGTAGGTTTTTCAAAGAACTTGGTTATCTTTCCGTCCTTATCTGTAAGTACAATACCGAACTGCAGCGGATTTTTTGCACGGGTTAACACAAGTGTTGATACTGATTTTCTTCTTTCGTGGAATTTTACTGCCTGTGAGAGATCAAAATCTGTGACTACGTCTCCGCTGATGATAATGAAACGGTCATTGATAAGCTCATACCCGCAGTATACAGCGCCGGCAGTACCGTAATCAGCATCGGGCTTAACATACTGTATCTTAACACCGAACTTTTTGCCATCCTTAAAATAATCACGGATAATTTCAGCCTGGTGGTAAAGTATCATTATAATATCTGTGATCTCGTGTTTTTTTAAGAGCTCGATGATGTGCTCAATGATAGGCTTATTTAAAAGCGGTGTCATTGGCTTTGGAATATTTGCCGTAAGCGGTCTAAGCCTTGTGCCAAACCCGCCTGC
>JAPUEV010000204.1:17112-19154 GCA_027492415.1 Ignavibacteria bacterium | reverse complement strand
AAAGTTTAATACTTTACTATATTATGGGCTATAAAGGATTACCAAAAGATGTTACAAGGGTTATTTCACCACCAATATGGGATTCATATCATTATGTAAGCGTACTTACACGAAAAGCATATGAAAATACAATTCCCGCACTGCTTGTAACCGGTAAAAAATATAAAATACTTGATTACGGCTGTGGTGCAAGACCCTATGAATACCTTTTTGAAGGTCATATTGATAAATATACAGGAGTTGATGTGGGTGAAAACCCCAAAGCCGATTTCCTTATTACACCCGGAGAAAAATTGAAGTTTGATGATAATTCATTTGATTTTGTGCTTTCCTCACAGGTACTTGAACATGTAAAAGATGTTGATCAGTATATGAGTGAATGCCTGAGAGTACTAAAACCCGGCGGTATATTGCTGCTTTCAACCCATGGTACATGGCAGTTCCACGCTTCGCCGTATGATTATAACAGGTGGACCTGTATGGGGCTTGCTTACCTTATAGAACGTACCGGTTTTGAAGTAATAGAATATAAGCCTATTCTTGGTCAGCTTGCGGTAACTTCACAGTTACGCTTAAGCTTTTTTGATTCATTTGCAAATATGATAGGTACTCTTGGAAGGATACTTCTTGCACCTGTATCACTTTTTTACCAGCTCAAAATGATGTTAGAAGATGCCATTACCCCGGCTCGCGTAAAAAAACGAGATTCAGCTATTTTTCTCTTTACAGCAAAAAAGAAATAATTCGTTAAAATGAGTAATAAAAAAATATTATTTGTTAAGAATTATTATGCAAATCCAAAGTTCATTACTAATGACATCGAGATTTTAAACAAAGATTATAACGTTACCCTACTTAATGTTAAGAACAGGAAAAATGCTTTAATACTCTTCTCCCTCCTAAAACAATACATCTACCTTTTTTTTAATACATGGAAGTTTGACCTGATCTATATCTGGTTCGCAGATTATCATTCATTTCTTCCAATACTATTTTCAAAGCTTTATTTCAAAAAAAGCATCATTTGTGCCGGCGGGTATGAATCAACCTATATACCTGAAATAAATATGGGCGTTTTCACAAATGCCACGATATCAAAAGCAGTAAGGGCATTTTGTGTTAGGTTCAGCCTGAAACATTGTGATTATATACTTCCGGTTGATGAAACGCTTATTGAGTACACAAATAATTACATTTATTCTGATATTCCGGGAAAACCTCCTTTGAAAGATGGTATTAAACATTTTATTCCCGGTATTAAAAGTGTATTCCGTACTATGCATCTGGGATATGACACCGGGATTTTCAAAAAAACTGACGGGGTAAAGAAAGAAAGATCTGTTGTCAGCGCAGGGTTAATTGTTAACGATGATGAGTTCCAAAGAAAAGGGTTTGACCTGCTTATAAAAGCAGCCAGCGAAATGCCTGATATAAAATTTGTTCTGATCGGGTTTAATGAATATTATCTTAACAAGCTGAAATATGAGACAACATCTAATGTAGATGCACACGGTATTGTGACATACAGTAAATTAACCGAGCTTTACAGTAAAGCAAAGGTTTATGCCCAGTTCTCAATGTTCGAAGGAATGCCCAGCTCAATTTGCGAAGCAATGCTTTGCGAATGCATTCCGGCTGGAAGCGATGTGAACGGTATACCAAAGATCATTAACGGATGCGGTTTTATAGCTTCAAAAAGAGATGTAAATGATATCAAGGCTGCGATATTGAAAGCTATAGAGCTTGATGATTCAGCGGGTATAAAAGCCAGGGAGCATATCATGAATAATTTTACATATCAAAACAGAAGCTCTGAATTATTAAGCTTAATTAAAAATATTCTGAAATAAAAATTATTTTATCAACTCATTTACCTTTCCAATTAGCCATTCTTTGGAATTAGTTACTGTCTTTTCTATCTCTTTTTTCAAAAAAGGGATCTCATCAATATTATTATCTGCCTTCATCTTTATCAGCTTCAGGTATATCAGGGAAAAATTTGTATATGAATTCCTGTGTATTTCTGAATATGTTTTATCGTT